>CAYUDF010000060.1:0-9401 GCA_964443465.1 uncultured bacterium | reverse complement strand
GCGATCAGGATTTCCGGGTGTTCGCGCAAAGCCCTGACCTGCCGCCGCTGGGGAATGCCGCCGAGTAGAACCGCGGTTTTCACCCCAAGATGGCGGCCGTAAGCGTGAAAGCTCTCATCGATCTGCAACGCCAGTTCACGCGTGGGCGTGAGAACCAGTGCGCGGATATGTCTCGGGGTGCGGTTACGGATGTTGCGAATGCCGCGCCGTGACTGATACAGCTTTTCGAGTATGGGTAGTGCAAATGCCGCCGTTTTACCGGTGCCCGTCTGTGCGGTGGCCAGAAGGTCCTTTCCCTCGAGTAATTGGGGAATGGCTGCCGTCTGGATCTCCGTCGGGTCGACATATCCTTCATCCGATAATGCGCGGAGGATGGGTTTGCTCAGCGAAAGCTGCTTAAAGGGGTCGTTGGACATACAATCCTGACTTGATGGTCCGAGATAAACGGCGTGATTGCGCACAAATAATGATTGGGACGCAGACTGTAGACGCAGGAAATCGTCGGAAGGATGATATTGGGAGTCTCTTTCAATTCAGTGCAATATACTCATACATACACATTTACGCAACATGATTATACCCGAAGGGCAGGTCGGGGGGGGATAAGTATCTCAATAAAAATAGGCCCGACCGCTATAAAACAGCCGGGCCTACAGCATTGCCGCGCCTCTAGTGAGTTACTTCGGCGTTACCGTACCACTCCGCTCATGAAATTCTTTCAGGACTACCTGTTGTCGCATGGTTTCTGCTTGCCCTGCTGATGAGACGCTCGAAGTCCAAAAACGACTCCACAAAAGTCGAGATTCGTCAGGAAAAACCAATATTTTTTACAATCGGGACCGGAGCAAGCGATCAACCGTCACCTGACAGCGAATCGTGCTTTCGTAACATGTCTAGACCATTGAAGATACGGCTTTTTACCAGCTTTTCGGGGATATTCAATACGATTGAAATCTCCGCGCGCGACAATCCTTCTGTGTAGCGCAGGAGCAGCACTTCGCGCTGATCGGCCGGAAGCGCCGCCAGCCGTCTCCACAAATGGTCGTGCTGCTCTCCCTTCAGCAGACGGGTGAGATTGCCCGTCATGTGGGCGGCGAGGTGGGAATAGGTCGCTAGCGGCTGGTCCTCCAACCGGCGGTTCTTGGCCCTGAGCCGGTCGATGCACCGATTCCGGCAGATTTCGTAGATCCACGCCCGGAAGTTGTCCGGGACCGCCGAACTGCACAACACACGGTAGAACGCGTCCTGGACCACGTCCTCCGCCTCGTCCCGGTTGCCCATGTACCCCACGCAAAAACGGGTCAACCGTTCTCGGTACAGTTGATCGAGCATCTGCCCGGCGTCCGATTGTCCGTCGCGTAAACGGACAACCAGCGATGGCGTCATATCTTTTTGATTACCGTTGTCTGCGTCTGCTGCCGTCATGGTTCCGCTTCCGTTAAGTACGCTTCAGTCACTATAACGCGACCGCGACAGTTTTGAAGCTGGTTTTTTTGAGAATTTATGGCGGTTTTCCTGCCGGGGATGTCCGTTGAAATCTACGCGTAAGTGCGATATACTGTAAAATCTCTGGGGAAAACCGCGCGGTCTAGATAGTTCGGAGTTATTGCATGGGGTGCGATATATCTGGAGAGCAGCTGTGGAGCTGGATCGACCGGGATGCTGCCGAACTGGAAGCGCATCTTGCCGTCTGCCCGGAATGCCGGGACCGCGCTGCTCACATCCGTGACGAAATCAAGTCGTTTTCGCCCGAAAAAATGGCGGATATCCCCCTTCCCAAAAAAATAGGTTCGTACGCCATCAAACGGCTGCTGGGTGAGGGTGGGCAGGCGCTGGTTTACGAAGCCGAACAGCCTTCCCCCCGGCGGAGGGTCGCCCTGAAAGTGCTCAAGGGCGGGTACCAACTCGACAAAAATCGAATCAAACAGTTTGTCCGTGAGACACAGACTCTGGCCCGGCTGAATCATTCTTCGATCGCCACTATTTACGAATCCAAACGTACAGAGGAAGGCCTCTACTATTTTGCGATGGAAATGGTTGAGGGATTACCCCTGCATACCTTTGTCAACAGAAACAAACCAGAACAAAAACAACTACTGGAATTGTTCCTGAAGCTTCTCGAAGCGGTGCAGTACGCGCACGAAGAAGGCGTTGTTCACCGTGACCTCAAGCCTTCAAACATCATGATTAACCCGTTGGGGGAACCGAAGATCCTGGACTTCGGTCTCGCGCGCCTCACGCGTGCCGACGAGTATTATTCGGTCTCCATGACGAGTGAACAGAAGGTTGAAGGAACCCCGCGGTATATGAGCCCCGAACAGGCACGTGGCCTGGTGAACAAAATCGATGCGCGATCCGACATCTACACGCTGGGTGTTATTTTGTACGAGATGTTGACGGGTCAGCCGCCAAACGATGTTTCGGTTTTCACGTCAGACGTCATAAAAGTGATATGCGAAGTTGACCCCGAGAAGCCGAGCAGCCGGAATAAATCGCTGCAAGGCGACCTTGACGCTGTCCTGTTGAAGGCGCTGGCCAAGGAGCCCGAACGGCGATACGCGACGGTGGCGGAAATGGCCGCGGACATACGCCGATACCTGGCCGGCGATTCAGTACTGGCCAAGTCGCCCAGCAGGTTTTATCCCGTGTGGAAAAAGTTGCGCAAGCACAGGATGCCCGTTGCGATGGTGGCGATAGCGGTGGTTGCGGTATCGGCCCTGGTCTATTTTGCCCTGCCGCCGGGTGAGGATGTCACTGACGTTCGCCTGGATCTGCTCGAGGCCAGATACCTGATGTTTCGGGACGGTGCCACCGATGCGTTGTATCATCGGGCGTTCCGGGCTCCGAACCAGCACCCGGAACTTCCGGAGGCTTATCTTCTGCGTGCCCAGGCATACTGTATCAACCGCGAACAGATCATCGCTGTCCGGTATCTCGAGGGTGTCGTCCAGCGGGACACCACTCTGTGGCCGTGCAGAATTCTGCTGGAAGAACTCGGATCCATGACCGTGGCTGCAAGAAACGGATCCCCCGCACAAAATTCGTGGAACAGCTTTCGGGCGACTTCGGCGGAGGGGTGGTACCTGAGGTCTTTTGCGACCCTCGACCACCGGGACGCCGTTGAATGGGCCGGTGAAGCGCTTGCGCTCGACAACCACCACGTCCTGGCCAAATCGTTTCTGGTTCGCATGACGGGATTGTCCAATGAACCGGAAATCGCTGTGGAAGCTTCGAAGGAGTTGATTGAAGCCGGGTTGGCCGGAAACGATGTTTATCAACTCCGTGTGAAAGTGTTGACCCGGATGGGCCGGTTCGAGGAAGCGCTGGAATATTGCGATCTGCTGGTTGCACGCGCAAACAATAGCGGTTCTTCCCTCGCTCTTCGAGCCAGATTGCTGCGGCAGATGGGGGACTACGAACGCGCCGACGAGGAGATAACCAAAGCGATCAAGGCGTCTGGAGCGGCCGGTTCACCCGGTGTATCAGCGTCCGCGTGGATGTATTTCCATCGGGGAACGATCCGGTGGTTGCTAGGACGTCTTGACGAAGCGATCGCCGATTATCAGGCCGCACACAACGGAATGACCTACGCTACGTATGCCGACGCGCGGCTTTTTCTGCTGTTACACGAAACCGGTCAGACCGAGCGGGCGAATCAGATCCTGGTGAGCGCAAGGACCAAGGGGAACGCCGATCCGTGGTTGCTGGAGATCTTCGGTTGTCTGGAAGGACGGATCGCACCGGAACTTCTGGTCGCGTCCGGTGAAATCGGCAATGACAACATGCGAAGGTGCGAAGCCTACTACTACGCCGGTGAAACGTATCTCCTGCACGGATCTGTAGACCAGGCCCGGGCCATGTTTGAAAAATGCGTTGGTACGGGGGTCAAGGCCGACCTCAACAACGCGATGGACTCGATGAGCGAGTACGAACTGGCCACATTGCGGTTGGAACGATTTCACAACTGACGTTTGTCCTGGATTTACCGGCAACGGAATCCCGCGCGTATTTCCGCAAGGGTTTTCCACACGGTGTGGGCTGACGGTTGCGGCGACAGTTCAAAAAAGACAGCTTGTTGTTTTTCTTCCGGGCAGCTGATAACTTCCACCCGCATGTTGAGTGAGATCGATTTTTTTGTCACAAAAGGATCAAACGTAACAGCCGTTCCTTCGAAAGACCCGGTGTCTCCGGGAGTTGACGTTACTTTTCGAACCGTCACCTGAAATTCGGTTTTATCCGCATCGAATCCCTTTGCCCCCGCCACGGCTATCGAAAGCCCCCGAAAATAAGCTTCCAGGTCGTTTTTCAGAATGTCGGCGTCTATCGGTGCATCCGGCGATATCCACCACACGAACGCGTACGACCAGAACTCATCGCTTTGGGCGTCAAACATGCCCGGTGCGAACCGCAGTTCCTCCAGGCCTGTGTAATCGAGTTCGGGCGCAAAATCAAGGGGGAACGGGATTGTTTCGGTGCGCCAACCGTCGGGCACGGGCATCACAAACGGTACGTCGGGTTGATCGTCGGAAAAGACCGGGGTCGAGAACAACACAATAAAAATTACAGAGAGAAGGATTGTTTTCATCGGGTGATTGTAACCCATGAGTTGGTTCATTGAAAAGGGCGGAGCCCGTGGACTCCGCCCTCTTCCTGCCCTCAGTGTATGGAGTCTTCTATACGTAGTCGGGCCAGACGGCCCTCCTAGTATGAGAGTCATTGTATGACATCAATGTCTCTCACTTCAGAAGAACCATCTTGCGGGATTCGGTGTAACTTCCAGCGTCAAGACGGTAGAAGTAGACACCCGATCCCACCGCGTTGCCTTTGTTGTCGGTGCCGTTCCAGATGACCTGGTGGGGGCCGTGGCCCTGGACACCGTTAACCAGCGTCCGCACGAGGCGTCCGTTGGCGTCGTACACCGACAGCGTCACCAACTGTTGTCCCGACAACGTGTACCGGAGGGTGGTTGTCGGGTTAAACGGATTGGGCTCGTTGTGCAACAACGCCGTTTGTTTGACCGGTATGAACACTTCCGCCGTTGTGGAGAAGAACTCGCCGTCCTTGTCCGTCACGCCCAGGAAGTACGTGTAGGTTCTGCCGGGCACAACGTGTTCGTCGACGTAGCGGAAATCCCGGTCGGCGTCCATCTCGATACTTTTGTAGCGGACGGGGTCGTTCCCGCCGTTGTTACCGCGGTAGATGTTGACGCGATAGTGGTCGGAGTCGGACCGGAATTTCCCGATCAACTCGACACCGCCGTCGACGGCGCGTGCTTCAAAGCCGGTAATGGCCACCGATACCGGCGGACAACCCAGCCAGAAACTGCCCCAGTGTGTGGCCCATCGGCCGTCTTCCGGTGGTGTGCCCAGCGGCGTGCCGCGTGTCATCGCGTACTCGTTGTACACCCAGAACGTCACTTCGTCGACCGGGTCGAGGGCGATACCGCTGTAGTCACCCCAGCGGTTCCGCGGTCCACCAAACGTACGGACGTACCAGTCGGTTCCCGCCTGCAGTACTCCCGTCGGCTGGACGGTGCCGGCGGGATCTCCAGCCAGGCGCCCTGTGTAGTAGGCGCCCCCGTACATTGCCTGGTTGGAAGCCGCGAAACCGATGGCCATGTTGCCGCAGTGGTCCACCGTCACCGCCGGGAAGAACGTGTAGGTGCTGGCACCGAGATCCTCGGCGCCCACATCACCCTGGTCGGCAAGGGCCAGCGCCCCGATGCCGCCTGCCGTGTTTACACGAAACCAGTGCGCAGTCGTCTGTCCGACGTCCGTACCCGCGTTGGGTGTGATCGTGGTTGAGACATACATGTTGTTGCCCCGCCACACGGCGTTCAACGCACGGCGGTCGTTCACTTCGATCGGTGTGGCTGTTCCCAGTTGCGGCGCGTCCGCCAGCGACGGCCATCCCCACGGCGAACCGATGTCTTCGATATCACCGACGGGGCACCAGCCCTGTGTAAAAAATGGTCCACCTACTCCGCCGAGTGGATCGGCCACCTCGATAACATGCAACCATTCCAATCCGCCGACACCCCCGTTGGTGAATCCGGAGTAGGCAACCAGGTAGGTTCCCAGGCCGGCCGGCGGTGTGCCGTACGTGTGGGCGGGTTGTGAAGTAGACTCAAATCCGTTCGCCCCGGCCATTGTAAACGGGTCGTAAATCGCCCACGCCGCCGCGCCACCCGAGTAGAACGGGTTCTTGTCGATGATCCACAGCCGCATGCCGTACGTGCTGAGGCCACTGCAGAAGTTGAACATGTTGTTGGTGATATAGATCGCCTTGTCATCCACGGCCAGGCCCGGGTAATCGGCCCAGGTCGGTGTGCCGTTGACGAGGGTGTAGGAGTTGATTGCGTGATACCACCAGCCCGCGTTGGGGTCGCTCGTTTTGGAGACGGCGATCAGGATCCACGATGCGTCGGCCGCCGCGGCGCCACACGATGGATGAGCGTCGGCTCGTTCGAGCGTGATGACGACAAACCGTTCGGCGTACTGATCGTAGATCACCTTGGGGTCAAACGTAAACGTGCCCAGTGGCGGGCCCAGCGGGGCAAAAAACGATTGCAGGCTCTGCTGGTTCTGCATCGTCCCGGTTTTGTCGAACCATTCGATTGACACGTTGCCGACGTTAACGACGTGCAGAGGCCCGGCCGCGCCGATTGGATCGGGTGGTATGAAGTACCAGCTGGGCGTGGTGATCGCGTTTGTGTCAAACGTGAATCCGCCCCAGTTGACACCCAGCGGTGGTGCGCCGTGCGGGATGCTGATGTCGCCCTTTGGCGGCCGGGTCAGGTCATCCACCGGTGAGATCTGGAGAGACTCGATCCGGGGGGACAGGGACTGTGTGGGTGGATCGACAGATTTAGTCGGGGTCTGGGAGAACGCGGTGTGGTCGGCCAACCCCGTGGCTACGAAAACACCAAGGATGAGGCAAAGCATTTTGTAACGAATGCTCATGGTTATCCTCCAGAGGTTGATTGCAGTTCAATGTTTCACTACTGGTAAGAAATCGAAACAACAGAATAACCCTGGCTAATACAGATCGAAGTTAAACGTATCACCTCCCCCGGGACGGAGACACGATCACCCCCGGTCAATAAACGGCAATGGGTTCAAGACCTTGGTGTGGCGACCGCGCCTGAAAAATGTTGGGTAATTCGCTGAATACCGCCCGGCCGGATGTTGCAAGAGCAGAGGTGTCGGGACCGGGGCTGCGGATCTTGTTGCTAACCTCGGGCAGTAAGGTGTGAATTGTACTATAAACACCCAACATAATTCAAGGCTGGAATAGGTTGTATTTACGGGCGATATATGATAATGCGATACACAATTCCTCGTAACGGGAGAAACAAGATGAATGTCAGGTTTTTGCTCGCGGGCTTAACGGTTCTAATCCTCGTCGCAGGGTGTGGCGACGATTCTGTGACGCCGGAGCGAATTGAAACAGGGCCGTCAAGGGTGTATCAGATGGAACGGACCGCACTGGATTTCACTCAAGTGTGGGCGTTTTCGCCGACGCATATGATCATCGTTGCAGGTGAACGGACCGTGCTCGAATTAGAAAACGGAGTACGCACCATCGTTCCCACGGGAACCGACGCTGTGTGGAAGGATATCTGGGCGGCTTCTCCATCCTCGGTATATTTAGCCGGCGGCGCTGAAGGCGGTTCAAGGGGTGAAATCGTCTGGTATAACGGACGGCAAACCTGGAACCTGGATCACCCGTTGACGGGAGCGATCAACGGTGTATTTGGCTCCGCTCCCGACGACGTATATTTCGTATCCGAAAACGGCGAGGTCGCTCGCTTCGACGGTTTCCGGTGGAGAATTATCCAATCCGACAACACCCGCTGGATCGGTGGTTGGGCGGGTGGTCCCGACGACGTCCACGTAATCGGAGAAGGTGGTGTTTACTCCCGTTGGGACGGCGATTCGTGGCAGAGCATGGTATGGGGGGGTGGCGAACTGATCGGAGTGATGGGTACAGGAGAAACCGGAGCGCGGTTATTTTCGGAACGCGCAGTGATCGAATTGGATTCAATGGAAGTTGTCGGTTACCCGAACATCGGGTTCGCGGGGGGATTAAACGCTGTTGCTTTTAACAGTCCCGACGACGTGTACATCGTTGGGGACTACGCACGATTCGTCCGCTACAACGGGGGCCGGTACTGGGACGACTGGGATATCGACGAGTTGCAGTATCCGCTTGTTGATGTGTCGATGGCCGGTCCGTCTCACGCCGTTGCAGTGACGCGTAACGGCCGGCTCGTAAACATCGAAGGATACGAAACCAGTGTGACCGAAAACGAAAACGCAGGTCATTGGTGGCACATGAGTGGGATCGGGGATTTTGTGGTGGTATCGGCCAGCGCAAATCACTACCTGGTTCATGACGGCGATTCGTGGCACGAACTGGAAGCGCCGCCCCCGCCGGGATCCGGTGCCTGGACCGCGTGTATATGGGCTGCCTCCGCGGTCGATATCTGGGTTGCGATTGCCAATATACCGAGCAAGATCATGTACTACGACGGCATAACCTGGCACGAACAGTTTTCGACCGATGACCTGCTGTACGATATCTGGGGAGCGTCACCTGATGACGTCTTCGCTATATCGATGGACGGCAGGATTTATCACTATGACGGTGTAGACTGGTCGATGGTGCTGGACGAAAACGTCGGCCAGATACTGCTAGGCGTCTGGGGATCGTCGGGCGACGACGTTTATGCGGTCGGCGAATACAACCCCGTTCGCCCCGGCCCGGGAGGAGATATCCTCCATTACGACGGTACGTCGTGGAGCGCGATTGATTTCACGTCGGAGAACGACTTGCTGGATATTTCTGGCACTTCATCGTCGGACATCGTGGCCGTCGGCAGAAACGGTTTTATCGTTCGCTTTGACGGAACCACCTGGAATCCCGAGAACAGCGGTACGACCCGTTGGCTAAGGTACGTGTGGGCGGGAGGTCCCGGAGACTACTGGGCCGTGGGACAGGAAGGTACGATCCTCCATTACGACGGCAATCGATGGAGCCCGGTCGACCTCGGGCTGGATAACCCCTTGTATTCCGTATGGGGTTCCGATGCGGGACATGTGTATATCGGCGGTTCCGAAGACTGTCTCCTTCTGTCGAAACCGGCACGCCACTAACCTCTATTTTTGCAACCAGTTAGTTTCCAACCTCCCGGTTCCGAAACCGGACTGAAGTTTGCTTACCCTTTGCCGATACTAGAAAATGAGAAGCTGTCACTACCGGCGCGATCGATCCGGCAGGGCGGTGTGCGTCCGTAATGCAATGCATACAAACGGGTTAGTTATTTTTGAGACCATTGGAGGTTTCGAATTGAACGGGGACCAGATTTGCAAAACACTCGATAAAATGACATCCGGCGG
>CAYUDF010000059.1:0-9411 GCA_964443465.1 uncultured bacterium | reverse complement strand
GCCAACAACGCCCTCTCCGGAAATACTGTTCTGCCCCGAAGGTCCCGCTTCCGGGTACAGGATCTGGACCCGGCCGCCGTCGGAATCTAGAAATTTCTCCAGACTCGCCACGGCGTTATCCTTCGATGTCGCAACTACGGCATTGAGCACCGGCGCGAGGCACGCTTCGAAACACTTCCTGAATCGTTTGTCGACGTGAATAAAATCCGACAGGACGCCGCTGAGGCCCTCGTGGCGGCCAAGCGTTTCATCGGACCAGCGGGTGTGTTCCTGCCTGACTTTTTCGAGGAACTCCAGCTTTTCGAGCAGTTTGACGTGGGAACGCGCCGCGTCGGACAAAACCGATTCGTTTTCCGCGGCTTCGACCGCCAATTGGTCTTCCCGGATGCCAAGAGATTCGGCCTCTTCCTGGAGGTTCTGCAGATCTCCCACGCCGGATTCAAAACTGTTTTCGGCTTCCGAAAGAGCGGTCACACGATCCAGTTCCTCTTCCGAGCAACTCGCGATCTGCTGTTCGACCACGGCCTGCTTTTCTGAAAGGCTGTTGATACTCGCCTCGATGTGTTCGCACAGGCTTTTCTCTTTGGCTTTTTCCTCGACCAGATCGAGTGCGAGTTGTTTCTTTTCGCGGAGGTCTATGCGAACGTCGTCCAGTCTGCGGGACACGCCGCGCAAAGCTTCTTCTTTTCCGGCAAGCTCTTCCCTGATCGCGCTGATGCGTTCGCTCCGCGCTTCCACGTCCTCGCGATAACTCTCCAGGTCCTTTTCCAGAACCTTTAGTTTCTCACCTGCGCGTTCCACTTCACCGCGGTCTTCAATGATCCGGTTGCGGCTGGACGTAATGCGTTCTGTGTGAACGGCTATCTTTTCCTCGTGCTGCTGGAGGACGCTGCTGATATTGAAACGGTTTTCGCGCAGTTCCTGCAGTTTGTGTTCGTGCTCGGAAGCCTGTATACGGCCTTCCTGCAGGCGATTCTCACGCACCGATATCTCGTTGTCGTCGGCCAGACGGATACCTTCATGTCGTTCCCTGTCGCTATCCAGTTCATCCTGTCTGGCGAGCAGGTCGTACAACGCCGCCTTGAGCAGGACGGCTTCCATTTCGTTGAGCTTGTCTCTCAGCCGCCCGTACCGCCTCGCTTTGGCCTCCTGGTATTTGAGAGACCGGGTTTCCTTGCCGAGTTCTTCGAGGATGTCGGCAAGCCTGAGGAGGTCCTGTTCTGTCAGTTTTATTTTTCGCTGTGCTTCTTCGCGCTGCAGGCGGTACCGCATCACGCCGGCCGCTTCTTCGAGTAGATTTCGTTTTTCCTGCTCTTTTTCGCTCAGCACCCTGTCGACCATATCGCGTTCGATGATCGCGTAGGCGTTGTTGCCCAATCCCGTATCCACCAGCAGTCCCTTGAGCACCTTGAGGCGCGTCGATTCGCCGTTGAGCACGTAATCGCTGACGCCGCTTCGGTAAAGTCTGCGGCCGATGGTCACTTCTTCGTAGTCGACGGCCAGGCTGTGGTCTTCGTTCGACAACGTCATGTAGACTTCCGCCATGCCCAGCGGTTTTCTCAGGCGTGTACCGTTAAACAGTACGTTTTCCATCTTGGTATTGCGCAGCAACCGGGTTCGTTGCTCGCCGAGCACCCATCGAATTGCGTCGACAACATTCGACTTGCCGCAACCGTTTGGCCCCAGAATGGCGGTGATGCCGCTGGAAAAATCCAGTTCCAGGCCGTTCATGAATGATTTGAAGCCGGATATTTCGAGTTTGCGGAGATTCAAGAAGCAGCCTCCCAGCCTGCTGTCCTAAGGACAAACAAACCGCACGGATACGCGAAAAACGGTTGTCAGGACGATCCCGACACCCGAGTGATGCGAGTAAAACGTACCCGCGGTGTATCGTCCAGAAGTTTTTTCAGATTTCTCGCGTCGTCCCGGTTATCGACGGGTCCCGCGTAAACGCGGTACCAGGTGCCCTTGGACCCGAGGTCAAGAAACACCACAAATACAGGAAATCCCTTGCTTTCCAGGTATGTTATTTCGTTTCTCGCTTTTGCGGATTCGCGGAACGAGCTGATGTGAATCAGATACGTCCCGGAGTAGTTAGCGACGAGATCATCCATCACGATGATATCTCTCGAATCGATACGGGCTCCCGGTATCGCCTCCGAACCGGCGTTTCCGGCCGATTCCCCTGCCGTTTCAGCTGGACCCGGATCGGTTGTCCCGCCGGTTTCCGCGTCCGCCGGGGGCTGCGAAGTAGTAGTCGCGGGTGTCTCCGCCGGAGGCTCGGAAATGGCCTGTTCCTGTCCGTCCTCCCCGGAATCCGTCGATCCACCGTCGGTCACCGGATCGGTCGTTGGATCATCCTGTGTCGCCGTGGAAGGCGTAGTCTGGACCACTTCGGCCGGCGATTGCTGGTCCGTTTCGGCAGAATCACCCCGTTCCTCGCTCAACCACCACACAATAAAAACAATAACCAGAACGGCGATAATCCCGGTAGCCACCTTGGGTAATAACGAACTGTAGCGGTTCTCCCTTTGCAAGGCGGACCCCTCACCCAGTTCGATCGTCGCCGCATCCTGCGGTGGAGGCACAGCGGGGGTTTCCTGCCTGGTAGTCGCAGACTGCGCAGTAGTCGCAGACTGCGCAGGGGTTATTGTGGGCCTGGCGTTTGACGTCGCCGCGGGCCTCTCCGGGATCTCTTCCCGCGCCGGCGGCCGGGGGGGTGGCGGCGGCTCAATAGTGGGTTTCTCCACTTCGGGCCTAGTAGTCGCAGACTGCGAAGTAGTTACGGGAGGAGTGGTGATCTCATCAAACCGCGAGGTCTCTTCCACCGGTTCCACAATCTCCGGCGCAACGGGTTCCGTCACCGGAACGGTCGGCGCTGCCGAGGTCGCTTGCGGCTGAACAGCTGCTCTCTCGTCGGGTGAAATCCGCACGCTGATCAACTCGGTCTCGAACTGCGATGTAATCTGTTCCTCTATCGGGTCCACGGTGGCCGCCGTACCGGCGTCCCGAACGAGCAGCGGGATATCAACTGCTCCGATCAGCGGGTGCAGATCACCCGAGTCGTCGTTCAGGGGACCACAAAAAATAGCAAACCGGCTGTGGCCGACAAGGCGCCTCGACGCTTCATCAAACGCCTTCTGTACAAACGGCATTTTTTTGGTCACCGGAAATGACCCCGCCCCCACAACGTTAACCCCGCCCACCGTCTGCTGCGTAATAACCCCGAGCGAACTGCCGTACAACAACAGATCCAGAAATCCCAACGCGTCCTGCTGCGGAATCACGCCGTTCATTCCGATTTCCATAAATCCACAGTCGACGAGCAACGCCGACGGGATCTGCTGCTGGAGCGCGTGGATCAAAGCGTATCCGAAAAAATTTCGCGTCGCCGCGTATTCATCATTCGAAAAAAGATATACCGACGTCGGCGCCTGGGTTGCCGCTTTTGTCAAACGCGGCAACAACGCCTGTAACGGATCGATGAGAACATCGGCGACTTTTCCCTGTTCAAACCCTGCTCTCAGCGTGTCCAACGACACACCCAGGGTAAAAGAAGATATTTTTTCCATACCGTTCACGAGATCGAACTCCCTGTCATTATTTTTTCGAGACCTGGTTCAAAATCCGGCCGACCGTAACGGCCAGTTCCTCGTCTTCGTACGGCAACACCGTGCGCATATTGATTCTCACCTCGTTGCCCCGGGTGCGCGGAACAATCGACGGTGTATTCAGCCGCATTTTTCTGGCAAGCAGAACGGCTTCTTTTTCTCCCCGGCAGGAGATTCTGACGGCAAACGACGGGACGGATTCCGCCGACAGGCTGCCGCCGCCGACGGCGGCATCGTCACCAATCGTATCTACCGCCGACTGACCGGTATAATCCTGGTTAACCCGTTTCGCCACAGATTCCGCCCTCTCGCGAACCGAATCGGGCGTATCAAACACCTGGCCGATCACCGGAATTCCCTCCCCGGCTTTTTCACCGAAGAGGTATTTTCTGAATACTTCCTGCAGGGCCGCAGTAATCACTTTGTCAATTCGCACCGCCCGGCGCAAGGGATTTTGGCCCAGTTTGTCTAAAAAGTCTTTTTTACCCGCGATGATACCCGCCTGCACCGATCCCAGCAGTTTATCGCCGCTCATGGTAACACAATCCACCCCCGTCTCGAACAGTTCCTGGATGCGGCCGTCTTCACCCACGCCGGCGGACTTGTAGTCAAAAACAGCGCCGCTTCCAAGGTCGTAAACCACACTGCAGTCCTTTTCGCGCGCCACCGATACCAGGTCCGGAATCGACGCTTCGCAGGTGAATCCTTCGATTGCGTAATTGCTTTTGTGCACCTTCAAAAGAACGTCACCCGGACGGGCGGGTTTTCCGTAGTCATCCGCATAAGTGCGATTGGTCGTGCCGACCTCGATGACTTCGGACGCCGCATGCCGCAGGATCTCCGGCAGACGAAAGCTGCCGCCGATTTCCACCAGTTCACCGCGGGATACTATCACGCGTCCCGGCGGCGAGCACGAGTTCACCACCATATAGACGGCCGCGGCATTGTTGTTGACCACCATGGCCGCTTCCGCGCCGGTGGCCAGCGATACCAGACGGTTCAGCAAGATCGAGCGTTTGGTCCGATTGCCGCTTTCCAGGTCAATTTCCAGGCTGACATAGTGCTTGAGGGCTTCTTCCACCGCGTGTTGGGTGCCGGTACCCGTCACCGCGCGGCCGAGGTTTGTATGGAGAATTACGCCTGTGCCATTGATTACGCGGCGTTGCCCCCCGGTCTGCAGACGGTCCAGCTCGTCCGTGATTTGCGAAACAAACCAGGCGCGCAGCGAGTCGCGACTGGCCGTATCCACACCCGTTGGCACCACGGGCGAGGCGCGGTACAAATCGATGATATTTCGGACAAGCCGCGTCCACGGAAAATCGGGAAACTTCCGGCGGATTCCGGCCAAATCCGGATCTGCCAGCACCTCGTCCACGGGGGGAATCGCCCGGAGTGGGTTTTGTTGCATGGGATCGCTCATTTTCTGGTCCTCGGTGACGTGGTAGTTACTATCACAGGCGGCTTTGTGTCGTCAATTAGTAATGACAGCAACATTTCCTTGATAGAATACACGGTTTCTGGTATCGCAGGGGTAATGAGATCGTTTTCCTTTCCACTATTCGGCCGCTTTTTGTGCCCCGTGCTGGCAACGACGGTTGCCGTCGTTCTGGCAGCGTGCGGTGGTCCGCCCCCCCCGACCGATTTCAATGATTTATACAGTGGATTGTCGGAATCGCTCCCGAAACTGGACCCGGCGGTACTGGAGGGCCGGCGGATACTGATCGATCCGGGCCACGGCGGCTATTTCAGCGGTACCGTGGGCCGCGACAGTCTGGCGGAAGCAAGTGTCAACCTCGGCGTGTCGCTGTATTTGTGGGGGCTTCTCAACGAGGCGGGCGCCGACGTGTACATCACGCGGTCAGCCGACCGTGACTTTCTCTCCGAAGAAGATTCCTCCCTGGCTTCCGATTTGCGGTCGAGGGTCGCGCTGGCCGATTCCCTCGAGCCCGATATGCTGATTTCGATTCACCACAACGCCCAACCCCAGCGCGATCCGTCGAGGAACCGGGTGGAAACTTACTACCGCGCCGGAGACGCGGCTTCACTCGATCTCGCGTTTTCCATCCACCGCCACCTGATGCGAAATCTCGGAATCGACAAGGGGGTCGTCAGGCAGGGAAACTACCTGATCCTTCGTGAATCCAAAGTGCCGGCCGTACTGGGCGAATCCAGTTACCTGACCAGTCCCGCCGTCGAGTCAAAGCTCAAGCTGTCGGAAGCGCAGAAACTGGAAGCTGAAGCTTATTTTCTTGGAATACTGGAGTACTTCAGCCACGGGATCCCCCGCATACAACTGTTGTCGCCGGTGGACTCGATCCATTCCGACTCGATCCCCGCGCTGGTTTTTGCAATGGAAGACGATGGAGGCCACGGCATCGATCCCGACGGGATCGCGATGACACTTAACGGCAGGACGATCCTGCCGGTGCTCGACGGCGGCGGCGGAACGTTATTCTACCAGCCGCCGTGGGACCTGCCGAACGGAAGCTACGACGTCGCTGTTTCGGTGCGCAACCTGGGAGGAAACACCAGCGCCACACATACAGACCGTTTCACCGTCGATTTTGCGCCGGAGTTTGCGGCGTTCGATTTTACGCCCGACCATTTGCCGCCGCGCGGAAGGGCTATTCGTGTGCGCGCCCGGTTTCTCGACCGCAGGGGTGTGCCGGTGCTGGACGGGAAGGAATGCCGCGTCTTCACGTCACTGTCGACCGACACCATTGCCCCACCGGTCGAAAACGGCGCGATCGATGTAATCCTCGAAGTTCCGGAGGGCGCGGCGTCCTTAACGATCTTTGCTCGATGCGGGGACAAACTGTTTGAAACGTTGGTCAAACCGGATAAAAACGAGCGGCTCACTACGCACACAGTTTATCTGAAGGATGCGATCACGGGCGCCCCGATCAACAACGCCACCGTCAACTTCACCGGCCGGGGAATGCGGGCTGTCTCTGAATCGGGAACATACATCCACGCGGAAACAACTCAGCCGGAATCGCCAGGGGACGCCCTCCTGCTATCGTTTACGCTGGAAGCCCCGGGTTACCAGCCGGCAATTCCATCGGTGTCGCAACTAGACACCGTTCTGATGCGACCGTGGTTCGGTGGAGTCCTGCACGGCATCAGGTTTCTTCTCGACCCGGAGGGCGGTCGGACGTCCGTTACAGGTCAGGGCCCGCTCGGTCTGTCGGGTTCCCACGCCAACCTCCAGGTCGCACGATATCTCGCCGGCTTCCTGCGCCTCGCCGGCGCAAAGGTACTGATGACACGGACCAACGAAGAAGTCCGGACGCCGGAAGATATTGCGAGGATCACCAACCGGTACGGCGCCAATCGCTACATTGAAATCCGGCACCGCGTGCAACCGGACGACAGCCTTTTTGCAGTCAGGGCTTATCACTTCCCCGGCAGCCGGAACGGCCGGCGAATGGCGGAGAGCGTGTTACGGGCCGTTGAACGACGGCTGGATATCGCGGCCCATGGACCGTTTGATACGGTAACCTATCCGCTCCAGCAAACCGCCTGTCCGGCCATAATTTTTGACGCGCCTTCGATCGGTGAACTCGAAGAAGAGTTGCGCCTCGCGGAATCCTGGTACCAGCGCGAACAGGCCTACGCCGTGTTCCTCGGATTACTGGATCATTATGCGGTGCCCGATTCGGGCGCGGTTCTCGCAGCGATAAGCGGCGAAAACAAATCCGGCTGGCGCATTACACTGGACGCCACGTGGACACTTGTGACCGGAGACGACGGAAAAGTCGTGTTTGACAAGGTGCCACCAGGACCCCATCGGTTGAGCGCTTACAAATCGGATCAGCATCTGGGTGGCATGGTGATCCTGGAACCGGGCCGGATCGCTGAGATCCAGCTGGAACCCGTGCGATAAATCCGTGGCTCCGTTTCTCACACCAATGGTCACCCCGACCTGTATATCGCTGGCTACTTGACCTTGGCCAACTAGCTAATTATCTTTGAGTTATGACCTCTGAACCTGAGATCCGACGGGCGTGGGAAAGAGATCGGGATTACCACAGACGAATACTGAAAATCATACCTGTGGCGTTTGCGATCGTTCTTTTCCTTTTCCTGACATCCGACCAGGTATCCATACAAGAAATCGAAAAACAGGTGGGCTGGAGCGGGGAGATGCAACTCCTGCCGGAAATCACGATCGTACCGGACAACAATCCGTATACCACCATCGCTTCGGACAAGCGGGCGCCGCTTCTGACCAGCATGGACCTTGATATCCAGGACGGTCCCGATTTCGACAAACCAAAACTGCTCCACGATCCCGATCCCGACCAGACGGATATGCCGGAAATCAGCCTCGATGACCTGCTGAACGTTGTTTCGCGGCCCCAGCACCGGGACGCGCCGTATTCAGAAACCTACATCATCCTGAAAATGGTCGACCCGATTTATCCCGCGTACGAACTGGTCAACGGCATTGAAGGCAGTGTGACTGTGGAACTGTTTATCAATGAAAAAGGAAAGGTGGAGGCGGCGTACGTTCTGTCGGCGATCGGTCCCGAGAGCTTTGGAAAGACTTCTCTGGAGGCTGTAAAAAAGTTCGTGTTTCAGCCGCCGACACAAAACGGCGTCCCGTCTTCGATGTGGATCAAGTTCCTGATCAAGTTCCGGATTTTCAGCTGAAAACGATGATTAGAAACCCGTTTGCGGGCGGGCGGGGCGAGTGTACTCGCGTATCGTACCGGACCGCACGGTAAGAATGGTTAATGCCCCGGCTTCCGAAATCCTCTGTTCGGAGCCACGGTTGAGTTCGCCGTCCAGATACTCACGCACTTCGTCCCGGTTCGATGCGCCGGCGGCGAGCGCTTCCAGTAACAGTCTCATACCGAAGTATCCGGCAACGGTGACCGGATTGACTTCGCCCGATCCCTTTTCTTCCAGCGTGATCTTGAGGCGATCGTATGCTTCGGGGTCCTTTCCGTGGTATAGCTCCAGGGGAAATAACGCGCCCTCAAGCTCTCTCCTGAACAGCCTCAAAAGATTGTCGCTGTTCCAGTTGCTCAGTCCCAGCAACTGAACCTGCAGATCGTAAAACTTGACCTGTGGAAGCAGGTTGAGAAGGTCTTTCACATCGCCCGGAATAAAAATCGCGTCCGGCGCGGATTCCCGTACCGCCTCCAGTTGCTCACGATAATCGGTGGCGCCTCCTTCGTAATACACGGTGGACACGACTTCGGCACCGAGCCTGCTTATTTCTCCGGCAAACAGGTCCGACACCGCCCTCAACCGGCCCTGTTCCGGAGCCACGATTGCAATCCGTTCGAGCATCAGATATGTCACGGCGAGATCAGCGACAGCGGCCACTTCCACTTCCTGGGGGATCTTGGTTTCAAAAACCCACGGCCCCACTTCGAGCAATCCATCAGCAGCCACCACCGGCGATAACAAAGGCGCCCGCCACGCGTTAGCTTCGACCGCGGCCGCCAGCGTGGTTCCGGTAAACACCGAGCCCACCATACCTACGGCACCCTCTTCAAGAACCAGCTTGCGGACGGCTTTGACGGCACCCACAAGCGTGCCCCTCGAGTCGGCTCTCTTCAGTTTTATCTGCCGGTTACTGTTCTGATTAAATTCGTCCACGGCCATTCGCAGGCCCTCGTCAAAGTACCGGCCGTAAAGCGACGCCGGCCCGGTAATCGGAAGAACCGCCCCGACCGTGTTGGGTTCCACCAGACCGGGCGGCAGTTCGATGGGCGGCTGGCGTTTTTCTGCGGCCAGCTTGAGCAGACGCCTTGCTTCGTTGGTTTCCGATTCCTCGGGGAACCGG
>CAYUDF010000058.1:0-9452 GCA_964443465.1 uncultured bacterium | reverse complement strand
AGACCGCTGCCTTACCAATTAGGACTAGCCCTCCGGCTGCGTCCGCGTCCAATGCGCTATAATAGTTGGCGCATTGGGCTACCTCCGCGTCCAACGCGCCATGATATTTCGCACGTCGGCAATCCATACTTGTCTGATATTTATATACTTACAACTCCCGGGATTCAAGATAAATCTGTGCCCACCCGGCGATTTTGCCTGAACGTGCCTGATTGAGGGGTTTAACGCCCGGAAATACCGGGTGATAACCCGGCCGATGGATGCCCGGGCTCATGTCCCCCCCGGTGTCTGCACATTATCCGGGTGATTTCCAGAAGTTAGTGTAAAATGTATGTACCGGTTACGTCTAATGGGCTTACAGACGACATCGTGGAAAAACAACGGACCAGACTGGGAGGTCGGACATGAACAGGTTCCCCGCCACTATCTTGCTGTGCATCTTTTGCCTTGTCGGATCGCTCGCTACCGCCGCGTCTTCGGCGGTCTTTCAGTTCACCAACATCTCCGATCTGCCCGGTGGACCCGGACAAGGCGCCGCGCCGTCGATCAACAACACCGGGGACATCGCATTTTACAATGGGACAACTATCTATTTTTATGACCGGTCGGCGGGCACGTTTCTGGACCTGATGTCGCTGGCCGGTGCGCCGGCCGACGCGTGGTTCCCGAGGATCAACGCAAGCGGCAACATTGTCATGATCCAGCCGTCGACGCGAAATCAGTGGCTGTTCGAAGCGGCAACACAGACGTTCACCAATCTCGCCACCCTGCCTGGATACCCGGGCAATACCGGCGCAAACGACATCAACCCGGTGTTCGATATCAACGATCACAACAAGATTTCGTTTCACTCGGGAGATCTCAATTTCGGCGACGTCTACGTGTACGATCACGCGGCGGGGACATTCGAAAACATCAGCGACCTCCCGGGCGGCGCGACGCGGGGGCGCGAGAACCGGATCAACAACTTCGGCCAGGTCGCCTACAACGGTTTTCCCGATACCTACGTCTATGACCCCAGTGACGGCAGCACGGTGAACGTCACCGATCTTCCCGGCGGACCCGGCTCCGGTTTCAGCGGTTTTTCGCTGAACGATCCTGGCGATATCGCCATCTATCGTGGCGACGAAATTACGTACTACGACTCGGCAACTGGCAATTTTCTGTATTTTTCGACCCTTCCGGGCTTTCCCCCGGGCACCGCGTCCGTTACCCGCAACGACATTTCCGACCGAGGGGCGATGTCGTTCTGGCGTGACGAGATTTTCTATTTTGATCCGGTCGACTCCAGCTTCACCCAGCTCACCAGCCAGGGACCCGTGCCCTACCCCGGCCTCGAAAGCAGTATCAACGACTACGACGAAATCGCCTTTACGGCGGGCGGAGACATCTATCTGGCCGTGCTGTCGCCGCCGTCGACGGCTTCCGCAGGCCCATCGCCGTCAGCAGAGCTCCGCCAGAACGTCCCCAATCCGTTCAACCCATCCACGCGCATTGAATACGTTGTACCAACGGATGGCGCGTGGATCCGGCTCGACATCTACGGTGTATCGGGCAGGCGGGTGCGTACTCTCGTTTCCGGCCCGCAGACTTCGGGGATAAAGCAGGTTGAATGGGACGGGCGCGCGGAAGGCGGCGATCGTGTTGCGTCGGGTGTGTACTTCTATCGTCTGACGGCGGGCACATTCGAACAAACGCGCAAGATGGTCCTGATACAATAGCCGGGCTATTCCCGGGGCCCCGCAGTTTCGGGACCGTCCGGCATGTTGCGCATTCGTATACGCTTACGGATGTAGAGTGATACGGCGAGTATCATAAAAAATACCGCCAGTACGCTGAACAGCGGTCCCGACTGGAACAGCAGAAGGGGTGAATGGTACTTCTTTTCGAGGTGCTGCTGGAATTCCACATAAAAGGTCATGGGAGTTTCTTCGAACACTTCCTCAAACGCCGTGGCGAAATCGCCGCGCGCCGCGGCTGCATCCAGAAACTCGGGCAAGCGGTCGTACTGTTTTCCGAACAGGTGAGTGAAAGCGGCGTAACTCACACGGTACGCATTACGCGCGCGCTCTTCGCCGGGCGGATAACTGTTCTGTATCTGCCACAACTTGGGCGCCTGGTTGCTCCACACCGCGTTCATCAACTGCCACCCGTCCGCCATCGACCACTCGTTGGCCTGCCACTTGGCCAGCCCCTCGAGAAACCACACGGGTAGCGGCACACCCCCCAGACGTTCGGCAATCAACAGGTGCGACAACTCGTGCGGGATAACGGTCTCCAGTGAATTCCACGCCTGCGTCGCGCGTTTGACATCCACCACCATCGTACCCCGTCCCATCAGCGCAAACGCCACTCCCCACCGGGGCAACGAACCACCAAGGCTGCGCCTCCATGGCCCGAGATCACCCGCGATCTCCACGCGGATCGACGGTAACTGCGACATACCCAGTTGTTCGGCCAGTTCGTACAATCGCTCTTCGCAGATTTCCGATACGCGGCGGGCGACTTTCTGGTCGCCGCTTTCATAGTAAATCTGAACCGGCACGGTGGGTGCGGTAATTGACTCCGCTCTGGAACCCGTCTCCGTAAAAAACAAAACACACAGTGCGCAAACCACAACGAGGACCACGCGAAAATTGAACCGAGTATAAAACATCATCCATTCCCGTCCGAAGATTCGATAATGCCGGAGCCGACCACAACGTCGCCGCGAAAAAACGCTACCGTCTGGCCGGGAGCGATCGCCCGCTGCGGCGCCTCGAACCGTACTGTGGCAAAACCGCCTTCGACCGCCACGGATTCCACGGCGGCCGCAACCGACCGGGACCGGATCTGCGCGCTTACACTTCCCGCCTCGACCTGGGAACTGTCGATCCAGGCCAACCGGCAGGTCAACCGGGTGGCGAACAGCTGATCGTCCGTACCCACCACCAGCACGTTTCTCTCCGCATCCAGGCGTTTCACGTAGAGGGGGTCCGGTGCGGAAATAC
Organism: uncultured bacterium; assembly: GCA_964443465.1. Lineage (GTDB taxonomy): Bacteria > Krumholzibacteriota > Krumholzibacteriia > WVZY01 > JAKEHA01 > CAYUDF01. The sequence goes on along the minus strand of CAYUDF010000058.1, from coordinate 6,462 downwards.
CCATTCCCCGCCTTTGTCCCACGGTGTACATTCCCAGTCCGGTGTGCCGGCCAACGATGTTACCGTCGACGTCTTCGATGTTTCCGGGTTCCAGTGCGATCTTGCCGTCGAGAAAGCTCCTAAGCGATCCGTCTGGGATGAAGCAGACATCCTGGCTCTCCGGTTTTTCGGCAACGTCCAGTCCGGCAGAACGGGCGGTGTCGCGCACCCGGGATTTTTCCAACTCACCCAGCGGAAACAACACGCGGCCCAGATGCTCCGACGCCATCGCCGAAAGGAAGTAGGACTGATCTTTGCCGGGGTGCAGAGAACGCGCGAGGTACAGTCGATCGTCCTTTGCCCTGAATACTCGCGCGTAGTGACCGGTAGCGACGTAATCGATTCCGAGACGATCGGCGTAGTTTATCAATGTATCGAAACGGACGATACTGTTGCAGCGCACACAGGGATTGGGCGTGCGTGCTTCACGGTATTCCGACAGGAAGTTATCGTACACTTCCCTGCCGAAGATTTCTTCTGTGTCGGCAACGGTGTGTGAGATCCCCAGCCGGTCACACGCCCCCCTCGCGTCGTCGATCGCTTCCAGCGAACAACAACTGCGAGCGGGTACGTCCTCTCCTCCGTAGCAGTAGTTTTTCATGGTGATGCCGGTCACGCTTAATCCCGCCTGCTTCAGCAGCACAGCCGAAGTGGCGCTGTCCACACCACCGCTCATGGCGAGCAACACGCTCCCCTTGAGGTCCGAAGTCTGAATGTAGGTTCCTTCGATCATAGTTTATTAGATTCCGGAATCAGAATCCGTCTCAAACAAAAATCCTTCTCCCCTTAGGTTCGGAGAGAAGGATTTGTGTAAGTCTGCGATTATCCCTGCTACCCCTGCTGCTCCTTGATCATCGCGTCGCGTTTCTTGAGGTCCGCCTGGCGCTGGATCTGCTTCTTGGCGTATCCACCCCACTGCGGGTCATTGACAGCTTTCTGGAACATGTCGGTCGCTTCATCGTACAGCTGCTGTTTTTCCAGCGACCGGCCCCACGTGCAGTACAGTCCGCCCTTCTGGTCCGTTTGCGGCAGCGCCGTCTGAACGGTCCGGATGGCTTCGTTATAGCGTCCGACTTCGTTGTAGGCCCCGGCCAGCTGCTGGTACGCCTGGATGTAATCGGGGCGCAGCTCGATCACTTTCTCGAGGTTCGGTATCGCTTCCTTGTACTGCTTGTTCTGCTGGAGAGAAATCCCGTAGTTAAACCGGTACGCAGCGTTGTCCGGGTTTTCTTCTGCAAGGACGGCAAAAACCTCGGCCGCTTCGCTCCAGTTCTTTTCGTTTATCAAAGCTTTCCCCAGTTTCGACCGCAACAGGTTCTTCTGGGCCTGGTCGGTGGAAGCGTCGATGGCCTGCATATAAATGGCTCTCGATTTAACCAGGTCGCCCGAGTCCGCGTACAGTTTGGCCAGCGATCCCATCGTGGCGACGTCGTCGCTTTTACCTTCGAGCGCGCTCTCGTAATAACCGATCGCTTTGGTGGCGTCACCCGATTTCTGATAGATGAAACCAAGGTGAACATTGGCGTCGTAGCTCAGCGGTTCTACTTCGAGCATCCGTTCATAGGTGCCGATCGCCCCGTCCATCAACTGGGCGTTCAACTGTGCAAACCCGAGATTTGACATAAGGTCGAGATTTTCGGGGTCGTGCTGGATAGCCCCGGCGTACGCGTCCGCCGCTTTGTCGTACTGTTTGAGGTTGTTGTAGCACTTGGCGAGGTCGGACCAGCCCGAAATCCGGTCGGGTTCGGCAGCCACAACCCGCGTTAATTCGTTTGCCGCTTCCTGCCACTGACCCGCCGACATCAACTGCAACGCGGTCTGGTGCATCAGATCGGTTTCAGTCAGCTGCTTTTCGAAACCGCTCTCGTCCGTCGTTTTCTGAAGCACTTTTTTGTTGGAGTCCTGCGCCTGAACCGCCGGACCGGTCATGGGAGCGCCGTTGGTCATAAATGACACACCAACGATAATCAGCGGCGTCCGGAACAGCTGGATCAGTTGTGATTTTTTCATGTCCTTTTTACACCTTCCGTGTATTGATTTCGGCATAAATCCGCGCAAACCTTGGTTGTCTAATAAGTTAAATGGCGCGGCCACCGATGTCAAGTCATGCGGCGGGTGGTGAGATTCCCGCCATATCCCTATCTATCTATTAAACAATATGTTAGCCACCGAGTTCCATATAGGTCTTGATCAACTCGACGTTCTCGGCGGCAATTTTACCCAGTTGTCCGTCCGGATCCAGCTCGATCACCTTGTTCCACTCCACCAGTGCCTCTTTAAATATCCTGGCTTCCGCAAAAGCAAGTCCGAGATTGTAGTGCGCCTGGGCACTGTTGGGATCGATGGAGAGCGCTTTCTGGTAATACTCCATCGCCTTTTCGTTCTCTCCCGCGCTCTGGTAACTGAATCCCAGGTGACAGTACGCCAGAACGTCTTCTGGGTTCAATTCGATCGCCCGGTTGTAGGCGTCGCGCGCGGCCCGGCGGTTATGTTTTGTATCCTGGACGATACCCATATTCACCCAGGCTTTGGAGTAGTCTTCCTTGAGTGTTACCGCGGTCTCGAACTGAGCGATCGCTTCGTCGTACTTGCCGGATTCGTAGTATGCGTTTCCAAGAAAAAAATACAGGCGGGCGTCTGTTGTGTCGGCTTCGATCATACCGTTCAACAACACAATCTGTTCTTCGGGATTTTTGCCCTTGAGCTTCTCCTTCAGACTATCCAGCGAATCGGACGCCGAAACCACCGGGACAACAGCCGACAGCAGAAGGGCAGCCGCCATAAAAACAAACCCCGTCCTGAATAATAATAAACGGAGTTCTGGTTTGTGATCTTTGCTCATGGAGGAATCTCTTTTTAAAAATCGGTTTGCCGGTGGCGTCGCCATACTTCGGCGCCAGTGAGACCTACGTACACCCGGAAGACCCTGTCCTCGATCCCGTTGGTCGAAATGTCGCCGGTGGTTCCGCCCTGAAACGCGATATCGATTTTACCCTTGCCGGATTTTAATTTCAAGCCCAGGCCCAGCTCAAACAGAAGACCGGTGACTCTCTCACCCGCCGGATAGTCATAGGGCAAACCGGTCCATGTGGCCCCCATCCGAAGCGGTATCCGCGTTCGGCCGATCTTCACACCGCGGTGAAACTCGATCCCCGCGCCCGCCGTTTCCTCTTTGTACAACCTGTCCTGGGGGAACGACGTGCCTTCGAACGTCGTGAAATCACGGGCCGAATAGCTGCCGTATATCGAGAACATCCGGTGGAACCGCCACGCACCCTGAAACGTCCATCGCTCCGGCAGTTTGATGACTTCTGTCACCGTATTGTCGGAAATCGGATTGGTGAAAGTCTCCACGATATCGGCATCGTAATCAACCCCGCCATCGTAGGCCACACCCAACGACACACCCCCTGGCGGCCGCGTCACGATACCAAACCCGTAACCTCGGCCGCGCATCTGCCATTCCTGCCTGCTGGTCGCCGGATTTTTGGTCGGGTCGGCAAAAAGGACATCCCAACGCTGTTCGTACTGACCCCGCTCGAAGGAAAAGTACCCCCCGAACTGGAGGTACCTGGACGCGTCCACGGCCGCCAGAATCGGAAAAGATGACAAGCCACCCGTCCGGTTGTAAAACTCGCCGTAAGCTTCGCCAGTTTCGTCCTCTTTTTCGGTGACAAAATTGCCGGTGGCATCGTAGAGCCCACGGAATCCAATTCCCAGCGAGACACGCTGCATGATTGGAAACGCCACTATCAGTGATGTAAATTTTGCGGAGGCGTCCGTTTCGGTGTACTCGTCATTTGTCGCCCGATTAACCGAATAGTAGCCCGATATGGCGAACGTAAACTTGCGTGCAATTGAAATCGTCGCGGGGTTGTATTGCAGAGCCAGCGAGTCTTCCAGCAGATGGTAGTCGCTGCCCAGGCTGATCGCCCGGATGTCACCCGTCCATATCCTCTCGCCGATAAACAGCAACCCGTACTTGGTATCGGCACGCGCGCTGCCCACCACCGAAAACACCACGGCGGCGAGCGTTAAAGCCATTACACAACGCATGCTTCGCATACTGCGCAATCTGCGATTACTACGCCGCCTCATTCTCTAAACTCCGCCGGTGTGGAATACGTAATATATAACTTCGGCAGCAGCGTCGGGTCGCTGCCCGGATAAAACTCCGCCTGCTGGACTGTGTCGTTTTCGGGGTCAAATCTCAACACGTAACCGTTGTCTTCAACTTCACCCGAAAGCACGAGTAGCAACACGTTTGTCATCGGCATTTCGAGTACGCCTGTCTCTGAGTCCAGCGTCACGGAGATGATACCCTGACCGGTAAGAAATCCCGGATCGGACGGATCGGATGAATTGGGCAGATACAACAGCACATCCTGCCTCGCTCCAAACGTCGTCCCGGGGACAAAATTGAACACCACCCTGGCTTCGTGGACGGCGGCACTGTCATTTATCTGCTCCAGATCAATCGGAAAATAAATCCGCCGAACAAAACCGTCGGAGATCACCAGGTTGTTTGTGGCGCTCAACGGCCGGCTGACAAAACAGTCGTCGGTGACCTCATAATTTGTTGATGATCCGTCGCTGAAGTTTACCAGTATCGAGGGATTGTTGCCGGAGGCTTGACGGGACCAGATCTGGTACAGCTCGTTGGAAGAATTGTCGGCATAAACAATTGCGATTCCGTTGTGTACGGAGTCTCCACGGACCCAGCTCTGCACCAGGTCCGGCGGCAGGTTGTAGGCCAGCACACCGACGCTCAGCTTCCTCACCAACGCGTCATTATTTGTCGGATCAGGAATCACGGTGGTTGTATCAACCACCACGATTGAGTCGCCTTCTGTATATTCCGTACCGATCTGGTAAAACAGCACGTCGATTTCGGAGACAAAGTCGGCGCCTTCAAAACCGGTCAGACGCAGCGTTGCCGACGATACGGTTTTCAGCGTGTCCGCTCCGGCGCCCGGAAAATCAGCCTTTACGATCGGAATACGTTCGTAGTCCTTCTGTACCCCGACCTCGAACCAGATCTGTTTGTCGATGGGTCGGTAATAGGTATAAACGGTGTCGCCGCTGTCGATCGAAATCGAGTCCTGGAACACCACCCCGGGTACGCTGCCAAGCAGGTCGCCTATGAACTCGGACCCCAGCGGCGTATCGTCGCTGTCACCACACGACAACAGTCCGGCCAGTGCGACGAGCAAAGCGATGGAGTATATTACTCTCTTGTCCAAATCAGTCTCCTGATCCCGTAAATCGTTAAATATTAAGGCTAATCTCTATCATAGCGCCTTTGCGCCGTCAAGAAAAGTCGCCGATTCAGGGGATATGAACAGGTCCGCGCGGACCGGAAAAGCTAGTCCTCCGGATCCGTGGATACGACCAGCTTTTTCACGCCGGCCCCTTTGAGAACATCGAGGACATCGATCACCGTGCCGTGGGACACGCGCGAATCCGCCTTGAGTACCACGGCCTTTTCCAGGTCTCCGGCCAGTCTCAGTTTGAGGGCTTCCCCCAGTAACGCCGGTTCCATGGGTTCGTCATTGAGGTATACATTCCCGGACGGATCTATATAGATCACCGTCGGGGTCTGACGGACGATCTCCGCGTTTTCAGCCTGGGGTAATTCCAGTTTGATGGCGGGCTGACTGAGAAACGTCGTCGAGATCATAAAAAAGATCAACAACAGAAACAACACGTCGATCAACGACGTGAGGTTGAGGATCAACGATCTCTTTTTTCTGCCGCTCCGCATCTGCATGAAAATTCGCTTCTTTCAGCCGGAAGTTCTTACGGCTCCCGGTTATGGTTTTTGCTGAAAATCCACTTCCGCGCCGTAAATCATGGCCAGTTGTTTGAGCAACTGGTGCGCGTGCGTATCGATTTTTACGACTATTGTTCCGATGCGCGTGTCGAGCAGGTTAAACGCAACCAGCGCGGGAATACCAATCGAAAGTCCAAACGCCGTGGTTATCAGCGCCTGGGCGATACCACCGGACAACAGACCGGCCTGGCCCACACCGGATATGCTGATCACGGAAAATACCTTGATCATGCCAAACACCGTACCGAGCAGCCCCAGCAGCGGGCTGGCCGCCGCCACCGTTTCCAGCAGAACCATGTAGCGTTCCAGCCGTTTTACCTCGCGCCGCCCCGTGTCTTCCATCGCCTGTCGTACAATGGGTAACGGTTCGCCGGCTTCCTCCAGCCCGGCCCGAATGATGTTGGCGAAGGGCGAGTTGTTGCGCTCACAGATCTTGATCGCCATAGGAATGTCCGCCGGAGTATTCACCGAGTCGATCGTATTGAGGATCACCCGCTGGACCACTCGCGATTGTCTCAGCGAGATGATCTTCTCTATCGCCACCGCCACCCCCAGGATCGACAGGATCGCCAGCGGGATCATAACTGGCC
>CAYUDF010000057.1:0-9488 GCA_964443465.1 uncultured bacterium | reverse complement strand
GACCCCGAAATCAAACAGACACTGATTTCCGGCCAGGGCGAGATGCACCTGGAGGTTGTAGTTGGCCGGCTCAAGGCCCGGTTCGGCGTCGAGGTTATTCTGGACAAGCCGAGGATTCCATATAAGGAAACTATCAAGAAAAACGCCGAAGCGCAGGGTAAGTACAAAAAACAAACCGGCGGGCGCGGCCAGTACGGCGACGTCCACGTCCGGCTCGAACCGCAGCCCCATGGCACGGGATTCGAGTTCGTCGACGCGATCGTCGGGGGAGTGGTGCCGGGCAAGTTTATCCCCGCAGTCGAAAAAGGAATAATAGCCACGATGTCATCCGGTGTAATCGCCGGTTATCCGTTTGTTGACGTCAAGGCAACCCTGTATGACGGCAGCTACCACACTGTTGACTCGTCGGAGCAGGCTTTCAAAATGGCCGGTTCGATGGCGTTCAAGAAGGCGGTTGATCAAGCGGGGCCGACATTGCTCGAACCCATCATCAATGTTCGTGTCAAGGTGCCCGAGGAGTTCATGGGCGACGTGATGGGAGACCTTAGTGGTCGCCGCGGCAAGATCCAGGGTATGGAGCCCCAGGGTAAATTCAACGTGGTCAACGCGCAGGTACCACTGGCGGAATTGTACCGTTATTCAACCCATCTGCGTTCGATGACACAGGGACGTGGCACGCACTCGCGTGAGTTCTCGCACTATGAAGAAGTGCCGCGGGAAACCATGCAGAAAGTAATCGAAGAGGCCAAGAAGGAAAAAGAAGAGGACAAGAAGTAATACGGAGAGGCCAGGTCTATGTCCGGACATTCCAAATGGGCTGGTATCAAGCACAAGAAGGCAAAAACCGACGCCGCTCGTGGCAAGGTCTTCACCAAACTGATCCGTGAAATTACTGTCGCCGCCCGGCAGGGCGGCGGCGACCCGGACGGCAATCCCCGTCTGCGTCTCGCCATCCAGGCGGGTAAGGCCCAGAACATGCCCAACGATAACATCGCCAGGGCGATCAAAAAAGGTAGCGGAGACGCCGATGGCGCGAACTTCGAAGAAATCATGTACGAAGGATACGGGCCGGCCGGGGTGGCGATGTTGATCAACACGCTTACCGACAACAAAAACCGCACAACCGCCGAGGTCCGGCACGCGCTCACCAAGCATAACGGCAACCTGGGCGAAGCGGGCTGCGTTGCCTGGAATTTCGAAACGCTGGGTGTTATCCGGGTCAGCAAGGAGCAGTGCGACGAGGAAACGTTGCTGGAAGCCGCTCTGGAAGCGGGCGCGGACGACGTAAAAGAAGAAGACGATTTCTTCGAGGTGTTGACCGCGCCGACCCAGCTGGCCGCGGTGAGCGAAGGCCTGGAGACGGGCAAGATTCCGTTCGAGAGCGCAAACATCGAAAGTGTGCCGAAGACGCTGGTCAAGGTGGACGCCGACGATGCCAGAAAGGTGCTCCGTCTTCTGGAAATGCTCGAAGATCTCGACGACGTGCAGCGCGTCAGCGCCAACTTTGACATACCCGACGAAGTATTCCAGCAGGAATAAACATGCCCGATCTGGTCACGATTATGGGAATCGACCCCGGCAGCTACTGCACCGGCTGGGGGGTCGTTGCGGGGGTTGGTGGGAACGTGCAGTACGTTGCATCGGGCGCTATCGTGCTGCCCCGCGGCGCGGCACGATTCGAAAAACTCCGAATCATTCACATCGAAATCAAGGCTGTCATCGAACAGTACAAGCCGACGCAGTTTGCCATCGAAGAAGTTTTTTACGGTAAAAATCCCAAGAGTACGATGACGCTGGGTGAAGCGCGAGGTGCGGCGATCCTGGCGGCGGCGCTGGCCGAGGTGCCGGTATTCGAATATTCACCTCGCGAGGTGAAGCAGTCGGTCACGGGAAACGGTGCGGCGCACAAGAGCCAGGTAAATTTTATGCTGGGAAAAATACTCAGACTGTCGCAACCTCCGGAGAACGAGGACGAATCGGATGCGCTGGCCGTGGCATTGTGCCACAGTTTCAAGCACCGAAACTGGAGCGTTGTATGATCTCGCGGCTCCGTGGCAGACTTGTATCCGCATATCCCGACTGTATCGTCGACGTGGGCGGTGTCGGGTTTGACGTGCAGATACCCGAAAAAAACCGCGAACGGCTGGGCCCGGGCGATAACGAAGTCGAGTTTTTCACTTACCTTTACGTTCGTGAAGACCGGCTGGTTTTATACGGGTTCATGGACAAAATCGATCGCAAACTGTTTATGCGGCTGATCTCCGTGTCGGGTGTCGGGCCCAAGCTGGCGTTGGGTATGCTGTCCGATTATCCCGCGGAACGCGTGGTATCGGCCATCAAGGGGCGTGACGCGGTTTTTCTGAAGACGTTGCCGGGGTTGGGCAAAAAGACGGCGGAACGTTTGTCGATGGAACTGGCGGAAAAGCTGGACGATCTCGACGTTTCGCCGGTGGAAGTAGAATCACCCTCCGGATTAAAAGACGAAGTGGTGCTGGCGTTGACGTCGCTGGGCATGACCAAACATTCGGCCGAAGCGGCGCTGGACAAAATGAAATGGTCTGCCGATGACGGAAAGAAACTCGAAGACGTGGTGCGTGAGGCCCTGAAATACGCGAGCGGGTAACGGGTAGACTGTGGCGGGGGGCGCCGGACGGGGACTTATATTATGACAGAAGAAAGAATCACAAATCCGGTAGAGGCGTTTGACGATGCCAAGAGTGACGCGATCCTGAGGCCGCGCACGCTGGACGAGTTTGTCGGCCAGGAAGACCTCAAGGCCAACCTGGCGGTGTTTGTGCAGGCGGCGAAACAACGAGAAGAGGCGCTGGACCACGTGCTGCTGTACGGTCCGCCCGGACTGGGCAAAACAACGCTGGCCCACATCATCGCCAACGAGCTCGAAGTACCGATCAAAACCACGTCCGGCCCGGCGTTCCAGAACGCCGCCGAGTTGCTCGGTGTTCTCAGTCACATCGAAACCAACCAGGCCGTGTTCATAGACGAGATTCACCGGCTGCCACGCATCCTCGAAGAGCACATGTACCAGGCCATGGACTCGCTCAAGTGCGAACTCATTGTGGACAAGGGTCCAAATGCGCGGCACTACACGCTGGACATCGAACCATTTACGCTGGTGGGCGCGACCACGCGCGCAGGAATGATCACCGCGCCGCTTCGTGACCGTTTTGGCGTGGTATTCCGGCTTGATTTTTACACGCCGCGTGATCTGGCGATCATCGTCAAGCGGTCGGCGGGCATCCTGCAGATCGATATCACCGACGAAGGCGCCAATGAGATTGCCGGCCGATCCAGGGGGACACCGCGTATCGCCAACCGGTTGTTAAAACGCACGCGCGACTTTGCCCAGGTACAGGGAAAGTCGTCGATCGATCGCGAAGCGGCCGATTATGCGCTCGGCCGCTTGCAGGTGGACACGCGCGGCCTGGACGAAATGGACCGGCGCATACTGAAAATGATCGTACAGCAGTTCGGTGGCGGACCGGTTGGGATCAATTCTCTGGCCGTAGCGGTGAGTGAGGAAACCGAAACCATCGAAGACGTATACGAACCGTTCCTTATCAAGGAAGGGCTCCTTCAACGCACGTCACGCGGGCGCGTGGCCACACAGGAAGCGTTGAATCACCTCGGACTGACCAGCAATCGCGATGACAACCAGCGGTTGCTGTAATCCCCTCAACAATGAAGCTCCAGGATTTTAATTACCATCTGCCCGATCGACTGATCGCGCAACACGCACCCGCCGACCGGGCCTCCAGCCGGTTGATGGTGATCGATCGTAACTCTCCGGAAGCCGCCGTGACACACGATGTGTTCCGGGACCTGCCCCGATATCTCGACCGGAACGATGTCCTCGTTGTTAACCGTTCGCGCGTGGTGCCTGCGCGGATGCTGGTCAAACGCTCAACCGGTGGAAACGTCGAACTCCTCTTTATTCGCCAGGTCGAACAGACCGAGTTCGAGGCGTGGGCCCGGCCGTTGGGGCGGTTAAAACCGGATGAAATTCTTGTCAGCGAAGACGGCGATTATCAGTTCCGGTTTTTACGGAAAACGGGAGAGAGGGAGGCCGTGATACGGTTGGAGTCGCCGGAGTGCACCAGCAAATTCACGTTGATTGATGCCATCGAACGGATCGGACACGTACCGCTACCGCCCTATATCCACCGGCCCGACGAACCCGTTGACCACGAGCGCTATCAGACGGTGTATGCCGAGGAGAAGGGATCCGTCGCCGCCCCGACGGCGGGGCTGCATTTCGATGAGGATTTGTTATCACAACTGAAGGAGACCGGAGTGACGGTAGCTCCGCTTGTGCTCCATGTCGGGCCGGGGACCTTCAGCCCGCTGGAGAAAGGCACCGTTGAAGAAAACGAACTTCAGTACGAATCGTTCCTTATCCCCACTCCGACTATCCATTCTATCCGAAGAGCGCGTGAACAGAACGGGCGCATCGTGGCTGTTGGCACCACCGTTACCCGTGCCCTCGAGACAGCGGCTATCATGGGCTGGTTCGACATCGAGCCGCCCGAGCACGGCCGGCTGACCACCACCAACCTGTTCATCTATCCGGGATACGAATTTCAGATAGTGGACAGCCTTATTACCAATTTTCACCTTCCGCAATCGTCGCTGCTGATGCTTGTTTCGGCGTTCCTGGGGCGGGAACACACACTGTCTTGCTACAATACGGCGGTCGAGCAGGATTACCGCTTTTACAGCTACGGCGACGCGATGTTGATCCGTTAGCGCTTTTCCATAACGCCGTATCGTAACGTGTTGTTAAATATAAGCTAACACGCTCAGCTCAAGGCAGGTCGGTTAAGCCGGACGAGAGGATTTTGCTCTCCGGGACCTCGATGGCTACGAAATAGCATTTGGACAAATATTGTAAGGCGCGCTTTAATAGTTACCGGTGTTGGTTTGTTGCTACCTATCGGAGGAGAAAGTATAAAAAAGTACGGCGCGGAATTTTTCGGGACTTTCTGGCTGGTTCTGGGTGGCTGTGGCAGCGCGGTGCTGGCCGCGGCGTTTCCCAACGTGGGGATTGGTCTGCTGGGCGTATCCCTCGCCTTTGGTCTGACCGTGCTGACGATGGCATATGCGATCGGGCACATATCGGGCTGTCACCTCAATCCGGCGGTGTCAATCGGACTGTGCGCCGGTGGCCGGTTTCCGGCGAACCAGCTGCTTCCGTATATCGTGGCGCAGGTACTTGGCGCGATTGCGGCGGGTGGTGTGTTGTATATAATCGCCAGTGGCGCGGCGGGATTCGACGTGTCCGCCGGATTCGCGTCCAACGGTTACGGCGACCACTCTCCCGGCGGTTATTCACTGCTGGCCGCCCTGGTCTGCGAAATCGTAATGACGATGATGTTTCTCGTGGTAATTCTCGGTGCAACGGATTCCCGGGCGCCAGCGGGTTTTGCTCCAATCGCGATCGGTCTGTGCCTCACCTTGATTCACCTGATCAGCATACCTGTTACCAACACCTCGGTGAACCCCGCCCGCAGTACGGGTGTCGCCCTGTTTGCCGGTGGTTGGGCAATGGCACAACTGTGGCTGTTCTGGGTCGCTCCGATCGTTGGTGGTGTTCTTGGCGCGGTTGTTTACCGGTTAATCGGAAAATCGGACGACTAGCCGTTCCGATATTGATATTCAGGAATTCCAGTTAACCGGCGATTCACTTTTCTGGAATGGGGGAGGAGCAATGCCGATTAGATTTGATATCAATCCGGATAAATCGCTGGTAGTTGTGGTTCACGAAGGGGTTGTGCTGGACGACGAGTTTCTGTCGACATACCAGGCTCTATTCGGGCACGATCGATTCGATTACTCGTACAATATATTGGTGGATTTGCGACAGGCGGATAGTTCCACGAGGAGTACAAACGCGCTCAAGGGATTTGCCGGTTTTATACGGAATCAGTACGCCAATATAACCGCACAGCCACAAGTTGCCGTGGTAGCCACCGAAAACATTTCCTTCGGGCTTGCCAGAATGTACGAAGCATTCAGCGATTCTGTTCCGTGGGATTTTAAGGTGTTTCGTGATGTATCCGAAGCCCTGGTATGGCTGGGACTGGACGGAGATTTTCTGAAAAATAAAAGCGGTGCATCCTGAAAAAAAGGTGGCGCGATGGCCGAAAAACCGGCATACGAAGAACTGGAGAAGTTGTACCAGGAGTCGAGTCGCCGGGCCGGCGACCTCTACAAGAACCTGTTTGCGGATTACCACTCCACCATGCTTTTCATCCATCCAGAGACGGGTGATATACGCGACGCCAACCAGGCGGCGTGTCTGTACTACGGGTATACCAGGCAGCAGCTCACCCGCATGAATATCTCGGACATCAACACCTTGCCGCCCGAACAGTTGGCCGGCGAGCTCCAGAATGCGAATATACACAAGAATAATTTCCTCAATTTTCGCCACCGCCTCGCGAGCGGGGAGATAAGAGATGTCGAAGTGATGAGCGGGCCCGTGGATATCGGCGACGAGAGAGTCCTGTTTTCAATCATCCACGACATCTCGGAACGAAAGCGGATTGCGGAGCGGGTTCTGACAGAAAAAAATCTCCTCGATTCTTTGATACACAGCCTGCCCGGGATTATGTATCTGTTTGATGAGTTCGGGAGATTTCGTCGCTGGAACGACAACCTCGGGACCGTGACGGGCTACAGCGACGATGAGATAAAAAGCATGAATCCGCTGAATTTCATTGCTTCAGAGGATAAGGCCGCCGTCAAGGAGGCGATCGATCGAGTGTTCGAGGAAGGCGAGTCCCACGTCGAATCCGGGTTTTTGACCAAAGCAGGTGTGGTAATACCTCATTACCTTACCGGTTTCCGGTTGGTCCGCGATGGTGTTAAATACCTGGTCGGAGTCGGCATCGACATAAAAGAAAAAAATGAATCGGAAGCCGAAAAGGCGAATCTGATCAAAAAGCTTCAGGATGCCCTGTCACATGTAAAGCAGTTGAGCGGTTTTCTTCCGATCTGCGCGTCTTGTAAAAAGATCAGGGATGACAAGGGATACTGGAATCAGATCGAGACCTATATCCGGGAACACTCCAACGCGGAATTCAGCCACAGTATCTGCCCCGATTGTACAAAGAAGCTGTACTCGGATCTGGAATCGGGCCGGTCGGAATCATAAACCCCATATGAACGGCATTCCCGAACCATTTTTACGTTACCTGAAACTCCTGGGAATATACGGCCGTCCCGAGGGTATAAAAGGACTGGAAGAAATTGTACTGCGGCATCTGTGCCGTGTACCTTTTGAAAACGTTTCAAAGTTGTTGTTGTTTGCCCGGGATAATGGGGGCCGTGCGGTTACCCTGAACGAATTTCTGGATGGTATCGAATACCGGGATCTGGGCGGCACGTGTCACTCCAGCAATCCGTATCTTGCCGGATTACTGAGGTCCCTCGGCTATGAATCCATTCTGTTGGGCGCCGATATGACCGAACCGGATGTTCACACAAACATCCGCGTGTGTATTGATTCGATAGACTATCATGTCGACGTGGGTTACGCGGCGCCGTTCCGGCGGCCGATTCGGCTGGACCGGCTGCCGTTTGAGGTTGTCCAGGGTGACTTCCGGTACGTGCTGGACAGGCGGCCGGACGACGGACGTTACGAAGTTTCCGTTCTTTCCGGGAAAGAGCGTGTACACGGATACGTCGTTAACGAAACCCCGCGCGACCCGGACTATTTTAATAAAACGATACGCGAGTCATTTGAGCCCGGAAGGGGATTTATGACACGCTTTCGGATCACGCGATTTTTCCCGGAACATACCGTCGAGATTCGTGACCGAACCGCGTTATATTTCAGAGGAACCGAGAGCCGGATTACCGAACTGAACGATATTGACGAACTGGAACACGTTGTTTTCAATGATATGCAGATGCCGCGTTGTCCCGTCAGAAACGCGATTGAAGTTCTGGAGGCGGTGACCGGCTCGTCTTTCTGGGCGAATGGAAAGGACCCCATTTGAACACGGTCAGACCCGAACAACTAAAACTGCGCTTGTGAAAGGCTGAAAATCCGTGATCCGCTGTTTTCTGGTATTTATAGTGTGCATGTCAGCTGTCACACCCGGTGTCGGCGCGCCAGAAGCTCCGATCGACCCGACGGCGCTGCCGGATGACTACTTGATGTTTACGATGGAAATTGTGGACGGTGACCTCGAGGGACAAAACGAATATCTCGAAGGTTTTGTTGTGTCCATGCAAATCCCCGGCGGATTAACGGCCGACGAGATTGAATATTCGGCGCTGATCGATCGGATCAGGGGCCGGAAGATTACCGGAAATTTGACCTATCCACACGGAGCGACGACGGAGATCCGGTACGAAGTGGTCACGTACAAGGGCGCCGAAGATATATATATGAAAACCACTCTGGGTTACTTTTTGTGGGAGTACGCCGTTGTCCGGGATAACACACTGTATTTTGTAGTCAACTGGTGGTACAAACCGCCCGCCGGTCCAATCGACCTGGAAATCGTTGAAATGGCCCGGTACATGCTGATTGATCCAGCCAACTGGCAGAACGACGATGACCGCCAATGCGGAGAAGACATCGACGATAACAAGTGGAGTTTGTTTTGCGCTCTAAAGTACGCCACGAAACACAAAACGGGGGAATACAATCACCACGGTACGGTCTTACAGACCGCGCGCGAAGTAATCAAAGACTTAAAACCGGAACGCAACTATGATCACGTGTTGATGGACTATAACAACACGCCGTCCACGACGCATGAAGATATTTTGATTGTGTTAAACCTTACGGAAGTAAGAATCAGACAGGAACTGGTGCGTAACACCACCAATTGACAGTAAAAATTAACTACTTCGGGAGTGGCCCGTTATGAAAAAATTTCTGATTATTCTGGCAATTGTTGTTGTTCTGCTCGCGATCGGTGTGGCGATCCTGCTGGCCAATCTCGACAAAATCGTGGAGAGCAAGAAAGATTATATTCTGGAGCAGGCCGAAGGTGCAGTCGGCCGCAAAATTACCATCGAAGACATCGGCGTGACGCTCAGTCGCGGTATCGGTGTGAAATTGTCAAACGTCACACTTGCAGACGACCCCGAGTACCGAACCGGACACTTTGTGACAGCCAAAGATCTGACGGTTCGCGTCAAGCTCCTCCCGTTGATCAAGAAACAGGTTGAGGTCAAGCGGCTGGTAGTTAACGAGCCGGTTGTTCATGTAGTAAAGGCGGAAAACGGCCTTTTTAACTACACGTCGATGATCCAGAAGAATGTTGGTGCGGACGGCGGAGATTCGGGTGAGACGACGGCGCAACCGGGCGCAGCGGCGCTGGTTCTGGCGTTTGCCGATATCAAGAACGGTTCGGTCCATTTTGAAGATAGAAAAACGGGGATGGACCTGACGGTCTCCCCCATCAACGCCACGGCCAAAACGCCGGCCTGGGCCAGGTCGCGTCGATCAA
>CAYUDF010000056.1:0-9694 GCA_964443465.1 uncultured bacterium | reverse complement strand
GTAGAACTCCGACAGAAAAATAGCTTCGTCGTTGCAGTTGGGGCACCAGCTGCCCGCCAGTACCACAATAACGACCTTGTCGCGGAAACGGTCGTTCTCCAGCGAGATCATGTTGCCATGTGTGTCGGGAAAACTGAACTCGATCCGGTCGTATCCCTCATTTATATAGGTCAGCTTAAAAGGGTCGGGAAGTGTCGCTTCGGTATTTCGGCTGGCCGTCCACGACTCATGCCACTTGGTTCCCGACCAGAAGTCGCCGCTCAGCTCGCCGTTTTCGGTGAGTGTTGCCTTGAACAGAAACGCGTGCGAGCCGTCGAAACACGACAGATCGATCTCGCTGCCCTTTACGTCGCCGACGAGGTAGCGGTAGTCACCGGTGGGTGTGAGAAATGTCCCGAACAGCTTCTTTCCATCCTGTCGGAATTCACCAACGGCTTTTGACGACTCTCCGCCGTTTTCCACAAACGTCACGTCCCAGCGACCGGTGACGTCGATCTTCGGTTCGCCGGGTAATTCGAATTTTATACCCTGGGCGTACACGGCACGAAATGGCATTTCCTGTAGTACGCCGTCTCGCTTGGTCAGTGTTAACGTGCCCGCCAGGACGCCGCCTTCCAGCCGGGCGCTGATTCGCGAGTTGTACGCCGGGAAAAACAGGTCCAGATTCGGGCCGTCCGACTTGACTTCGCCCACCGGCACGCGCTCTTCGCCGTTGATAGCCGTGGCCGTGTACGCATTCCCGTCGCTGCCCAGTTCGAGGACAAACCGGATATCGCCCCCGGGCAACGTGACCCGGGCCGCCCAGGCGCCCGTTTCGATTTCGCCGGGCCGGAGCGAGGACGTTTCCCCGTCGGTCTGGCCGGTCTCGCTGCTCTCGCCGGCGCAGGCCACCAGCGCGACACAAACGTATATAATGACAAGTGGGAGTTTCTTCATGACCGCGCCAGTGTAGCACAAAGTCCCGCGCCGATAAACCTAGTGTAATCGACTGTAAGACAATGGATTAAGGTTCGACTAATTCTCTGTGGCCCTGCGAGGGTGAATATGCTTTATTTAAGGTCCACTTGTGATACTGCGGATGAGGACCAGAGATGCACGAAGACAGAATCAAAGAACTGGAAAAAAAGCTGGCCGACGCCCCGGAAGGGTCGAAACAACAGGCCGAAACCATGCCGGAGCTGGCGTGGGAGATCTGGGCGTTCGACCTGCCGAAAGCCGAGCGGCTGAGTCACGACGCGCTGGCGCTGGCCGAAAAGAACGGTTACGGGCGGGCGGCAGCGCTGGCCCGCCGTAACATAGGGCTGTTATTCGGCTCCAGTATGGACCTGACCGAGTCCATGCGGCAACTGAACCTGGCGATGATCTGGTTTGTCGAAAACGACGACAGGAAGGGGCAGGGTGACGTCAACCTCGGGCTGGGGTTTCGCTATTGGGGATTCGGAGATTTTAAAATGGGGCTGGAGCACGCCAATCGGGCGCTCGCCCTGTACGAAGAAGTGGGCGAGTTGGAAGGTAGTGGCTGGGCGCTGACCGCACTGGGTGGTTTTTATCACGATTGGAAGGACGAGACCCAGTCCCGTCAGTACTACGAGCGGGCGATCGAGGTGTTCGAGAAAACGGGCAACCAGGCCGGCATGTCGAGAGCGCTCAACGGTATCGGCACCGTATTTTTTCTGCAGGGTAGGTACGAAGAAGCCCGCGAGTGCCAGGAGCGGAGTCTCGAGGCGGCCAGCGCGCCGGGAAACGAACTCACCGCTACCAAAACACTCAACGATATCGGTCTGATTCTGCAGGCCCAGGAAAAGTATGACGAGGCGCTGGCGTACCACCAGAAAAGCCTCGATGTCCGAAAGAGGATGGGGTACACGATCGGCGAGGCCACATGCCTGCTCGACATCGGCAACGTGTACGTCCAGCAGCGAAAGTACGACGAGGCGCGCCAGTCGCTCGACCGCGCGCTGATGATTGCACAGGATCTCGGTTCCAAACCCAAGATCTGCCGCGCCCACGAACTGTTGTCCTACCTGTACCGTGACCTCGGGCAATCCGACGTTGCACTGGTGCACTTCGAAAATTTCTATCGCATCCGCGAGGAGATCTACCACGAAGACACCGACACCCGGTTCAAGAACATGCAGGACGTTTACCAGCTCGAAGCGGCCGAACGCGACGCGGAGATATACCGCCTCAAGAATGTTGAGCTCAAGGAGACGTTGAACCAGCTTCAGAACGCGCAGGCGCAGCTATTGCAATCCGGCAAGATGGCCGCCCTCGGTAAACTGGTGGCCGGGATCACCCACGAGGTCAACACCCCGGTGGGTGCGATCAAGAGTGCCGCCGACGTAAACCGGCGCGCCGTCGAACGGCTCGAACGCTATATAATAGAGAACGGCGGACAAAACGGGCGGGATCTCAGCCGGCTGGTCGAGGCGCTTCGGGCCAACGTCGACATCTCAATAAACGGCGCCTCGCGCATCGATACCATCCTGAAAAGCCTCAAGTCTTTTTCGCGGCTGGACGAATCCGATTTTCAGAAAGCCGACATCCACGAGGGGATCGACAGTACACTGACACTGATCGGCACCGAGTTTGCGGAGGGTGTGGAGATTGCGCGTGATTTTGGTGACGTACCGGCGTGTTATCAATATCCTGGTGAACTCAACCAGGTGTTTATGAACCTGCTATTGAACGCGGCGCACGCGACGAAAGAGGGAGGAAAGATCTCTCTGCGCACGTGGCACGCGGATGGATATGTGCACATCGCAATTTCCGATACCGGCAAGGGTATTCCCGAAGACAAACTCAAGGATCTGTTCGAACCCGGTTTCACCACACGCAACGCTCGCGTTCGCATGCGCACCGGCCTGTACGCCTCGTACAACATCATCCAGAAACACCACGGCGACATCCACGTGGACAGCCGGCTCAACGAGGGCACCACGTTTACAATTACATTTCCCGACAACCTCGAAGAACTTGTTTCAAAACGAGCGTCTTCAGCGAGTTAGAAATTCCGGAGCTTGATTGAAAAGGACGCCCAGTCGTTGGGATGTCGAACGTTCCCGGCGTCCCCCATGCGGTCA
The DNA here is from genome assembly GCA_964443465.1 of uncultured bacterium. Taxonomy (GTDB): domain Bacteria; phylum Krumholzibacteriota; class Krumholzibacteriia; order WVZY01; family JAKEHA01; genus CAYUDF01. The sequence continues at coordinate 6,611 of CAYUDF010000056.1, read as the reverse complement.
CGACGGGTGTCGCACAGCGCCCGCAATGGCGTAACGCCGGTGCTTCGCCACCGTATGACAAAATCGGATATAAGTTCTCCCGCCGCCCCGTCGTCGACGTCCCAGAACGTTTGCATAACCTGCCCGACCCCGGCGTCGATAAACGCGTCACCAAAACCAGGACCGAAATTGAAACTGCTCACATAAGGTGCTCCTGTTGAACACCCCGACAGGACCGCCAGACGACACCTGGATAGATCGGCACGCCTGATATCCTCCACGTCGAGTGCGACCTGACCGGGTTTTATCTCGGCAGGTGGAGCCGCCAGCGGTAGCAGGGTGAGGTAGGGCAGGTCCGGATCCTGTAAAAAATGCGCCGCGATAAACAGGAATTCGGTATCCTCCCAAAGGGACAGAAGATTGGCTTTTGAGCAACGGGCTCCCTGCAACGACTGAATCTCGTGGAACTGTTGCTGTATGGTCTCTGCCTCCCGGCGTGCGCCCGTCAAGTCCCGCTCGAGTCCGAGGCGGCGCTGGATCGCCGGTGACAACAGTGGATCCGATACGATCAGTCCCTTTAGCGGTACATCGCTGAACTCACTCATTCCAATCGATCTTGTGTACGCGACGTCATATCGCTGCAACAGGGGAATATATTCATCAGAGTCGGCCAGGTTTAGTGCCTCAAACGGAATCATCCCCAGGAAATCATCCGCGGTGATGTATATCGTACGCAAGCCAGATTCATTGCTCCTGTAATCCGTGTCTTCGGGCGGGAGCAGCAACCGGGCGAGTTGCGACAAAGATCGTACCAGCGGTCGGGGCGCCGTTGTGTCACCAGGGGGAGGACGCCTGGACATCTGTGCCCACGCGTTTGATACCTGCCTCCTCAAATCCGGTGTTGTTGTCTGGATCGAGTCGCGGGTCACACCACTTGAGTCGGCGGTAAACAGCCAGGTCCCGTTGCTGACGTTGACATATACCAGATGTTTGTCGCCCGTGTCAGAAAAGCGGGTCAGGGCCGAGTCGACCATCAATTCACATATCTCTATAATTGTAGATTCATCCAAAGATCCGGGAGTTGTAGTAACGATTTGGTCTGACACCGTAGCCGGTCGCCGGGTCGACCAGCTCAACTCGGCATATAATTTCTGCCAGCACATCTCGAAGCCGTAACCCATTTTGGGGTCGTTTCGCAGCACGTCATGGATAGCGGCGCGTAAAACGTTACAGCTGTTCAGCCAGATGTAGCCGTGGGAGCTGGCGTCGCTGCCGCGCACGAAGTTTCTGAGACGCAAAAACGACCGTGCCGCCATTTTGCGCGCCTCGTCGTAAAGACCGTGGGCTACCGCAAGGCGGATCCGCAGGGCATCATGCGATACCCAGTCCTGTGCGGGTATGTCGTGAAACTCTGTTGCATCCATTTCAAAATCATCCAGAGCGGTTTTTGCCAACAAAAAGTTTCCCTGTTTGAAATACGCCGTGGCAAGAAGAATTCTGAAACGGGTTTTTCGTTCGGGGAGATTTCTTCTCTGGCAATAATCCATGCCCTCTTTGATTCTCGGTATTGCCATTTCGGGTAGATTCTGCGACAACAGATCTTCGCTCCACCAATACAAGGTCGCCGGGTAGTGGTTGCGCCGGCGTAAAAGTCGGGTTCGGGGGAGCAGGGCCGACAAAATCGCTTCCGCTTCATCGATTCTGTTTTCCCGTATCAGCAGTCGGGCCCGCATTGTGTGATAGCGCAAAGAATTGTAATCGGCGACGGAGCGGGGTGCGGATACATCGAATACGGCCGCGGATTGCAGCAGCCGGCTCACAATATCCCAGCATCCCAGGTCGGTATAAAAGTCGGCCAACATAAGCACGAAACGAAAAACAGCCTCTCCGCCGTTGTAGTCCCGACAGATCGCGATCGCTTCCTTTTGAAGGCGGTGTGCCAGCGCCAATCGACCCTGTTCCTGGTACAATATTGACAGAAAAGAGACGATTCTGGCTGCATGATAGGGGAATCGACGTGCCTGTGCGATGCGCAACCCTTCATTGTAATAAAAAATCGCAGAATCCGCCTGACCTGCGCTTCTGTGAAAATTGCCTATCACGCCGTACAACTGGCATAACATGACGCCGAAATCGTTCCTGCGGGATTCTGCCATTGACCGGTGCAGGTACTCTAACTGCACGTCCGTATCAATCTCAGAATAAAGATCAGAAATGTCTGAAAGGATTTGTCCGGCGAGTGCGGGGTGTTTGCTCGTCTTTGCTTCTGGTAACATTGTAACGAGCACTTCTATCTTTTCCGACGGCGCAAAGCTCGTATCGGCCATCACCGTTATCCGTTTTTCTATCAGCCGGTAATATTCCGTCCATTGTGGCTCCGGCGTATCGGCATGATAACGATAATAGCGTGTATAGAAACCGCTGGAGTATTCCGAAGACAAAACCTGACAGATTCTTTGCAGTAAAGAGTCCAGCAGCACTTGGTCGTTCTCGCGACCTTCCAGCCGCGCTGCGTGGTAAGCCGTTGAGATTTTCTCCCAGGTTTTCTTGACGGTGAGGAAACCCTTCTCGCGGGCGATGCTGGCGAGGTCCGGATTCGATTCTTTCAAGAGAGCCCGGATAAGATCGGAATCACCTTCCGGAACAAGGTCAAGCATATGGTTGGTCTTGTCGTGACCGCACGTCACCAAGATCACGACGAAAACAATCACGATAAGCAGGGGGAGATGTAACGCCGGACGCCGGCGTAAGGGAGTATCAATCGCCATTCGTTCTCAAAGTGGCTAAAACACTTCTTTATTATTATTCGGACACGCAGGAGAAATTACCTAAACATTCTAGCATTTTATTTTAACTATTTCAACGAGTTATGTAATAGTTGACATCTGTTAATTAATGTGTTAACTTTCTGGCCAGCGGGAATACGAGTCACTTCCTGTCTGCCGTCTTTTTGATAACGTAAATATATATTCGTAAAGAAAAACCGGAGCGTTGTATGGTGGAGAATCCGTCCCCCATTTCTGTCGGCAGCCCTGACCTGGACAGGATAAAGCTGGACCAGGCGATGGTGGAACGGATCAACGGGGGGTGTGTCGAAACATGGCAGGAATTTGTCACACAGTATTCGAGCCTCATTTACTTTAGCTTGCGTCGGCAACTGATGGCTGAAGACGAGGAAGAGATCCACACAGTTTTTGTCGACACTCTCAAACAACTGTACGAAACTAATCTCAAGCGTTACAGCGGCAGATCTTTGCTATCAACGTGGGTGGTCCTGGTCACCCGTACCATCGCCATCGATTATCTCCGCCAAAAGCGAGGGCGACGACGTTACCCTAAGGGATATAACAAGTTAAGCGGATTCGACCGCAAGGTGTTCGAGCTTTATTACATCGAGGGCCTCGGATTCGATGGCCTGATTCACACGCTCCGCTGGCAGGGAGAGTCCTGCACGGTCACCGATATCGCCCGGGCGATTCTGGAAGTTGAAAAAACCGTAGACGACCAATATCTGAAGCGTCTCGAATTTGATCGCGGTGCGCGTAAGGCCGGTGCTGCGTCCGGAGCGGAACTCCGGTATATTCTTGATGCCAGGGCGCACCACGAAAATAGTTCGGTCAGTGAGCAACCCGAGCGGATACTGCTGGAAAAAGAAGCTGACGAGCTGAAAAAACAAATCGCGGTGTTGTGGGATCGACTACCCGCCCGGGAAAAGGCGCTCATTGATTTGAAATTCAAATTCGGGTGGCGGGCTGCAAAGATTGCCGAACATCTGGGGTTGGATGGACAACGGCAGGTGTACCGGCTTACAAACGCGATTGTCAAAAAAATGAGACACCTGATTTACAATGGGTCTGGCGACAGCGGGATCCCGTCCACTGAAAAAAGTGGGCCTCCGAAGGTGTAAAGTTTGTTTGACGCGTGTAATTTGCACCCGATGTCCGTATAATGAAACTGTAGGCTGGTAGCAGTTCAATCGCTTGAGTATCTTAAGGGCCGGTATACGCACACGCGTGACCGATTACTCGCTGAATCTTATGAAAAACCCCTCACAATACGGACCTCACGTAACGCAGGTTGATATGGCCGCGTATATCGATGAGAAGCTCGACGCAACCACCAACTCCCGGGTCCGTAACCATCTGGTGAAATGCAACCACTGCTTCAAGATTTATCATCAGTCCGTGAGAGTTCTGGGCGCTCGATCAGCCCGGCGCACCGATGAGCCTGTGAATCAGGAATGGATCAGGGAGGCAATGGACCTGGCTTCGCCCCAAACCTCCAGCGTTGTTCCCCGGAAAACGAAACGCGACTGGCGGGCGTTTTTACGGGTGTGGCGGACACAGCTCGTGTCGGTAGCTGCTGTCCTGGTTATTGCCATTGTTGTTTCCGAAGTAGTGAAACCTGGAAAAACAACGGATACATTTGATCCGCTATCTCCAGCGGTGTATCCCATCTCGCTGGTGATGATTGAGGCGTCCGGTCAGCGAGCTCTTATACTTCCCGGCATTGAGATCGAGTCTGCGCGATCCGGATCTATCTTGCGATCAGGACCCATCAAACCGGATGCTTCCTTTGACGATGCGATGTCAACGCTTATAGAAAGTTACCGCAGCGGGTCTTTGTCGGATCACGGTGTCAGGTGGATCGTCGGCGGATATCTTGCCACCGGTCAATACGAGCATGCTCGATCGTTCATCGAAGACGTACGCCCGGAATCCAGAGATGATGCAGACTTCGAGGTTCTGGAATCGATCCTTCTATACGGTGAAAACGATCTGAACCGCGCGGCGTTATGTTTGCAATCCGCGATTGAACACGACCACGACCATTGGGTCGCCCACTTTAACCTGGCTTACATCCTCATACAGCAGGACCGTGCCAGCGCTTCGCTCCCACATCTGGAGATGATTGTCACCAACGCGCCTGACGCTGCGCTTGTCGACCGGGCCCAACAACTTCTCGACAAGCTCGATGTCAAACAAAGACCCGTGTCCAACGGCTAGCGATCCCACGTTTATAATCCCGGCTTCAAATATTTTTTCTGACTTATCCCAAAAACATTCGTCTCGCTACGGTAATAACTTCGTCGTGACCGAATACTAGATTGTCTCGCGTGAGTTATTTGTATGCGCGATCCGATTGTCCAGGTGGTCTGGACGAGAGCAAATGCTATTGGGTGCCAGAGCAAGGAGGAAGCAGCGTGAAATATCAATCAACATCGGGCAACAGCCGGGGAACTCCGTTTTCCGCGGGGTGGACCGTCTTTGTTTGCTTAATAATCGTATCAATGTTGGTGCTCCCGCAGTTCGCGGAAGCAAGTCAACAGGAATCCGATAAATGGAAACAATACGAAGTCGAAAAACTGCTTCCGACACTGCCGCTGGAATACACGACCAAAGACCGGGACGCACGCCTGCGCGCGGTCACCGATCAAATCGGCGGCACCTGGCAGCTGATACAGAACGACGCCACCGGTGTCGCGCGTTTTGTTCTGGGATCCGGTGGTGAACTGGCCGTTCCGACAAACGGAAGCGACGCTTCGTTCGACGAGACGGCGCGGATCTTTATCGACCGGAATCCGGAACTGTTTGGCGTTTCGACGGCAAACCTGCAACTGCTCGCTGTAAACCACGTAAAGGGAAAAACAGCGGTGTTGTATCAGCAGGTATACCGCGGAGTACCGGTTCTGGACGGTATTGTACGGGTCTATTTCCACGGAAATTCCCGCATCGTCGGATTCGGCAGCGATGCCCACCCGGGAATCGATATCGCGGTCAAACCGGCGGTATCGGAGAGCGCCGCGCGGGCGGCCGGAAGCGGAGGCCTGGCGCCGGCGGGCGGTACCCTGCGACAGACCAAATCACAGCTCCGGATCGTACCGCAGTATTCGAGCGGGACCGAGGTGGCGTATCGTCTGGTCTGGGATGCCAGTCTGGAGCCAGAAGCGGAGGGGCCCTCCTGGGATGTTATTGTGGATGCAAACAGCGGCCAGGTGATCCATCGTAAAGCCAGGCCCGGAAGATCAACGGGGGAACGCACCCGGATCAGCTATGATTTCACTTCCCGTTCGACGGCCACCGACAATGTGACCGGTTATGTCTACGGAGAGGTCTACTCGCCGATCGGGCAGGCCCTGGAGTTGGCGGATTTCCCGCCGGCCGATCTGAAAATGATCAAACCACTGCCGTATATCAAAGTAACCGTTGGAACAGAAGTGGGTTATACCGACGAGACCGGTTATTACAGCATCCCCTACACAGGCCCGGCAACGACCGTCACGGTGAAGCTGGAGGGCTTGTGGGCGAAGGTAACGGTCGAGGGCGAGATCGAGGCCGAACTGACCAACCCGTATGATCCGGCCAGTCCGGGCCCGGTCGACTTTACGTTTGAGTTTTCGTCCGACACTCCCAACGCACGGGCCGACGAACTCAATGCCTACTACCACGTCTCGGTCATGTATCCTTTCGTCAACGATATCGTTTCGCAAATCGAAGACGTCGATTTTGCCGCGTGGCAAGCCATGTGGGACTATCAGATTGCTGTTGAAGTCAATGATAGCAACAAACCGTTCAACGCGAGCGCAGGCCGTACCACAATGACCTTCGGATCAGGCGATAACGGCACATTTC
>CAYUDF010000055.1:0-9738 GCA_964443465.1 uncultured bacterium | reverse complement strand
CAGTTGGTAGAGTATCAGCTTCCCAAGCTGAGGGTCGCGGGTTCGAGTCCCGTTGCCCGCTCCAATTCAAATTTCTGATCTTATGACCAGTATAAAAAGTAAATTCCGGGTCCTGATAGTTACGCCGGGATTATTGTTTCTGGTCCTGTTTCTCGCCGCCTGTTCTTCCGCTCCCGGTTCACCCGACCGCAGCCAGCTGGATCAGGCGATCGGCCTGTACGTCGAGGGTGATTACGCCGGGGCGCTCGGCCGATTGGAAGAGCTGGCAGATGAAGAAAAAGACGAAACGTTGTTGATTGAAATCCAGCTTTATCTCGGCCGAACATACCTGGCCATGGAAGACTACAACAGGGCCATCGACAGTTTCCGGGCGGGCAGAGCCATGGGCGGCGGTATCGTATTTGACGAGTTTCTGCTGCGCCTCGACCAGGTCGTTTCCGGGGCGCCGGGCCCTCTTGTCGCCTCGATGCAGATAAACCGGCGCCAGATGGCGTCTCTGGTGGACAGGATGTTTTTTACAGACATGGCGGATATCGGCGGTCAACCGGTCGCCGGAAGCGCGTCGGCCGCCCACGAGCTGAGGCGGGAAATAATACCGGTACTTGCGGATGGCGATTTTCACTCCGAGGAACTGGTGACGCGAGCGTCATTTTACGCGGTGGTAGCCAGGCTGCTCGACGGTTTTTCAATCGGAGTCGAACCGGCGTCTTTCTTTGACGGCGGTTATTCGTGGATATTCACACAGGAAGCTCTGCGCGAGGGAAAGCCCGCTTACGTTTCCGGGAGAGACGCCGTGTCCGTCCTGGAAAAAGTCGTGGAGGCGAGGGGAAACAATGGCGGATAGAGCGCTCGAAATCATTTCCATGAAGAATCCCGAGCAGTTCGGCCTGGACCCTGCCGTGTTATCGGTCGGGGACAAGATCCTGGAAGTGGCCGGCGAGAAAGCGGCCGATCAGCTGGACTGGCATTTTTACGCTTCACAGGGCAAATCGGTGTCCATCAAGGTCGAACGCAAAAACGGAACAGTCGAGGATGTCGTCCTGCCGTCGGAGACGGTGGCGGGGCTGGAGATCTGGTTTGAGGCGATGGATTTCCGGCGTTGCCGGTGCAAGTGTGTGTTCTGCTTCGTCGACCAGATGCCGAAGGGAATGCGCAAATCCCTTTATATAAAAGACGAAGACTTTCGACTCAGTTTCCTGTATGGCAACTTCACCACGATGAACGACATCACCGACGAAGAACTGGACAAGACCATCCGGCAGAAAAATTCGCCGCAGTGGGTGAGCGTCCACGTCATCGATGAAAAGACACGCGTCGAGTTGTTCGGGCGTCCAATGCGGAGAAAAATAGGAGAGACGCTGCTTCGGCTCGCCGAGGGTGGCATCGCCATCCACACGCAGGCAGTTATTGTGCCCGGACTCAATGACGGCGACCGGTTGCGGGAGACAATCGAGAAGGTTGAAGCACTGCACCCGAACGTCTTGTCGCTGGCTGTTGTGCCGGTCGGTCTCACCAGCCAGAGGGACGGCCTGCCGGGTATTCGAAGCTTCCGTTACGACGAAATGGGCGAGGTCGTGCAACTGGTCGAATCCTACGGTGACCGGTACATGGACGGTCCCCGCGAGAGCCGGTTTGTGTACGCCTCTGACGAGTGGTATGTCGGCGCGGGCCTGCCCGTCCCCGACTACGATTCCTACGAGGGATTCCCCCAACTGGACAACGGCGTCGGCGTCACGCGCTACCTTTTATCGGAAATCGAAGCCGATATCGAGGAAATGGGAATACCCAGATCGCTTGGAAACATCAGGATTGTCACGGGCGAGCTGGGCGAGCGGGTATTCAACAACCACGTATTCCCGCTGCTTCAGGAAAAAGGGGTGCGATCGCTGCCGGAAATCGTGGCCGTAAATAACTGCTTTTTCGGCAAGGACGTCACCTGTTCAGGACTGTTGGTCGGTGAAGACATTGTCGACACATTAAAAAGCAAAACACCCGACAAGGGTGCCGGCCGAGTCACATTGATCCCGCCGAACTGTCTCAACTACGATGGAAAAACGATTGATGATATGACCCTTGAAGATCTGGCCGCTAAAATCGGAACCGAAGTCGTGACAGCCGAAGAATCGTTTGTACAACTGCTGCAGGACCACGCCGAGGGGAGCGACTGATCAACGTGAAAACACTTCCCACCGTCGCCATTGTCGGCCGCCCTAACGTTGGTAAATCAACGCTGTTCAACAGAATTACACGGCGGCGGCGTGCGATTGTACATGCAACACCCGGCGTGACCCGCGATATACAGCGGGGAACCGCAGAGTGGACGGGCGAGTACTTCGAACTGATCGACACCGGTGGTTTATTTTCAGGTGTGGACGACGACCTGATAACCCAGGTGGAGGAGCGCGCGATTCGCGAGGCCCTCAACGCCGACGCCCTGATTTTTGTGACCGACGCGCAGGACGGGTTGACAACGGCGGACCAGGAGGTTGCTGAACAAATCCGTTCAGCAAAACTCCCCGTGCTGGTTGTGGTCAACAAGGCGGAAAAGACATTGAACCGCCACGCTGGAGCAGATTTTTATAAACTGGGTTTCGACAACATCTACGAAGTAAGCGCCCTCCACGGCGAAGGGGTCGGAGACGTGCTGGAGGATCTTGTCGCATTGTTGCCGAAATACTCCACTCCCGACGAATCCGCCGAGCTGAAAATCGCCGTGATCGGAATGCCAAATGTCGGAAAATCCAGCCTCGTCAACGCGCTCGTCGGCGGCGAAACAAATATCGTGGACGAACGTCCCGGCACAACACGCGACAGCATTGACGTGGCGCTCAAATGGCACGGTCATCGAATCACGCTGGTGGACACGGCCGGTATCAAAAGAAAAGCACGAACAAAAGACGACGTTTCAACCATCAGCACGGTAAAAAGCCTGGAGTCTATCAATCGTTGCGACGTGGCGGTGATGATGCTGGAAGCGTCACGAAAAATATCGAACCAGGATGTTCGTGTGGGGAGTTACGCGCACAAGGCCGGCAAGGGAATTCTGGTGTGCTTCAACAAGTGGGATCTCGTCGCCAAAGACCACCGTACCTATCGGGAGTTTGAACTGGATTTCGGGGAACGATTCGGTTTCATGACCTACGCGCCGACGATGTTTATCTCGGTACTGGAGGGCCAGAGGTTACACAAGATATTTGACGTAGCGTGGAAGATCAAAGAAGAACGGGAAAAAAGGGTTCCCACGGCGGAGTTTAACAAATTCCTGGAGGACGTCGTCGGGCGATATCCGCCGCCGTACCACGACGGCAACGGCAAAATATATTACGGAACTCAGGTAGATGTCAAACCGCCGACCTTCTCTTTATTTGTCAACAAAAGGGCGTTTTTCGGCCGGAACTATCTGCGTTTTTTAAACAACAAGTTGCGAGAATCATTCTCTTTTAATGGTACAATCATCCGAATCAAACTGGTGGAAAAGAAACAAGGGAGAAGATAGATTTGGTCGTCTTTGTTCTGGCTGTTCTGGGTAGTTACCTGGTCGGATCCATCCCGTTCAGTTACATCGCCGGAAAGCTGCTGAAGGGCGTTGATCTGCGCGACCACGGAAGCGGAAACCTCGGCGCCTCAAACACATTCAGAATCGTTGGCGCCAAGCCGGGAGCGATCGTACTTTTACTCGACATCCTCAAGGGATTTGTGCCGGTTTTTGTCGCGGGCAAACTGGCTGAAACAGCCGGCGTACCTCAACACTGGATAATGCTGACTTGCGCTTTTGCCACGGTCCTCGGACATATGTTTTCGATTTATCTCAAATTTGGCGGAGGTAAGGGGATCGCCACGTCCGCCGGCGCTTTTCTGGCGATCACGCCCTACGCAACTCTCGGATCGGTAGTTGTGTTTGCCGTTGTATTTGCCACGCGCCGAATCATGTCCCTGGCCACGCTCAGTGGCGCTGTATCACTGCCGGTGTTCGCGTATCTGGTCGACCGGTTTGACCTGTGGCCCTCGCACTGGTCATACATCGCCGTCACGGTCGCGCTGGTGCTCGTGATATTCTATAAACATCGAAGCAACATCAGCAGACTTGTCGCGGGTACCGAACCGGTTCTAGCGAGAAAGAAGCACGTATGAGCGATCGACTCAAAGTAGCCGTTCTCGGGGCGGGCAGCTGGGGTACTACCCTGGGAATCGTACTCAGCGAGAACGAACACTCCGTCACGATGTGGGAAGTGTTCGAGGAAAACGTCGAGGCGATCAAAAAAGACGGCGAAAACAATAAGTTCCTCCCCGGTATCAAAATTCCTGAATCGATAACGATTACAAGCGATATTTCAGTCGCGCTGGACGGCGCGCAACTGGTGCTGTTTGTTGTGCCAACCCATACGACGAGGGAAGTCGCAAAAAAGGCCGTTTCCAGCGGGAAATTCGAAGCCGATTCAATCGTCGTTAACGCGTCGAAAGGTATCGAAGAGGAAACGCTGGATCGGATGAGCGAAGTCCTGGCGGCGGAATTACCGGTTGATCCCGGACGTGTCTGCTCGTTGATGGGACCCAGTCACGCCGAAGAAGTAAGCCGGCAGATGCCGACGTCCGTTGTTGTCGCCGGACTGGACGCCCCCACGATTGAGACCGTTCAACTGGTCTTTTCCCGGCCGTATTTTCGCGTCTACACCAATCCCGACTTGGTCGGCGTCGAAATGGGCGTTGCGCTGAAAAACAGTATCGCGATCGCGGCGGGGGTATGCGACGGGCTGAATTTCGGGGATAACACCAAAGCCGCGCTGATAACGCGTGGTTTGGCGGAAATCGCCCGCTTGGGCAAGGCAATGGGCGCCCGGCAGGAAACGTTCGCCGGGTTGGCCGGGGTGGGGGATCTTGTGGTAACCTGCCTCAGCCGGCACAGCAGAAATCGTCACGTAGGCGAAAAAATAGGTCAAGGCTCGAGCCTGGATAAGGTATTATCTGAGATGGTCATGGTGGCCGAGGGGGTACGGACCACACGTGCAGCCGTGGAGCTTGGACGGCGATACGGCGTCGAATTGCCCATCATCGAAAGCGTTCACCAGATATTGTTCGAAGACCGCGATCCGCGCGACGCGATCGTTGAACTGATGACCCGCCCGCTCCGGCGGGAAACATAGACAGAAAGGAGGTTGGCGTGAGGTATAAAACGTCACCGGGGAAGATGTATTATTCCATCAGCGAAGTCAGCGAGATGACGGAAGTAAAACCGCACGTACTCCGCTATTGGGAATCGGAGTTTCCAACCCTTCGACCCAAGAAAAACCGTGCGGGCAACCGCAACTACAGGCCAAAAGATATCAAGGTTGTTCTGGTCATTCGTAATCTGCTCTACAAAGAAAAATATACCATCGGCGGCGCCCGTAAAAAGCTTCAGGAAACTTATGGCAATCCGGACCCGCTCATCGACCAGATGCAGATTCCTTTCAGTGACCCGCACGCCCGCCAGATCCTGTTAACGATCAAAAATGACTTGCAGGACCTGCGGAGTATGATCCTGGGAGACGACGAGGAGACCGAAGAAAACATCGAGGTGGAGGTGGAAGTGGAGGATGTGCCTTCAGGGAAGACCCTGGAAGAGGAGCCGATCCCCGAAAAATCGGTCGCCAATTCTTCTTGATTGCAATGTAAAGCTTTGCTAGTTTAATGCTTTACAATTAATCGGTCGGGGCGTGGCGCAGCACGGTAGCGCACTTGCATGGGGGGCAAGGGGTCGCTGGTTCGAATCCAGTCGCCCCGACCATTTTTTCTTCTTGTGCAGCTCTCCCACTTATAGACAACCGCGTATTTGTGATGCGTAAATGCAGGCAAGCTGCTATTATCGCAGGATATTTCAGAAATCGAGACATCTCTGGAGGTGAGGTATGATCGAATTTAAACCCGGAAATCTAAGACACCCAAAATGGACGCGCCCCGTATACATGGTGGCCGGCGGGAACTCGGATTTTCGTAAACGTTATCCGGAAAAAAAGCTCGAATAGATTTGTATGATGGCTTTCCGGATGATGCTCGAAGACAATGACCTGAAAATGGATCCCCTTGAAGTAAAGGGATTGATCAATTTTGCGTCTTACGGCGAATTTGCCGACCATTTCCAGGACCAGTTGCTTTGCGAAGCAAAAATAAACGACTACCTGGGTCTGGACCCGCTGCCCAATGTCGGCGTTAAAACCGGCGGTGCAACCGGCGGTTCGGCAATGCTGGTGGGCGCAACCAACGTGGCCAGCGGTTATTCCGATGCCTGCCTGGTCCTCGGCTGGGAACGGATGGACGAAGTCAAAACGTGGACGGGGAACTACTACATCTCAACGGCCGCGTGCAAGGACTTTGAAACCCGCCTGGCGCGCAACTACGCGAGTTACTACGCGCCGATGGCGCGCCGGTTTCAGGAGATGTACAACGTGGACGAGCGCGTTCGCGCTGAGATCGCCGTTAAAAACCGGCTTTACGCGTGCATGTCACCGTATTCGCAGCAGCCGGGACGCCACACGATTGAGGAAGTCCTTGAAGGCGAGATCGTCTCCGATCCGCTGCGTTTCCTCGAGTGTTGCGCGATGAGCGTCGGTTCCGCCTCCGCACTTCTGTGTTCGGAAGAACTGGCCTACAAATTGAGCGACAATCCGGTCCTGATCTACACGGCGGGTGGTTCACACACGCTGCGTACCGGTGACCGTCGTCCGATGCGCATTCCGCTGCTTCCCAACGAGACGGAAGAAGACTACAAGGAACTGTACGCAGAGATGGAAAAAACCGACGGCCGCTGGCCCGGTTTTGAAAGCTTTGCCGCAACCCGTTTCGCCGCCTACATGGCATACGGAATGGCCGGAATCAAAAACCCGCTCGAGGATTTTGACCTGGTCGAAACCCACGACGCGTTTACCATTTCGGACCTTCAGACCTATGGCGACATCGGCATGACCCTGTACGGCCGCGAACAGGATTACGTCACGTCCGGGGACTGCTACCACACCAACCCGCACACCGGCAAGCCGGGTAAATGCCCTTCGAACCTCTCCGGAGGTCTCCTGGGCACCATGCACGCCGTTGGCGCCACCGGTATCTGGCAGTGCAATGAAGTGTTCTGGCAGCTTCAGAACAAATACGACAAGTTCCACGGCGACCAGAGGCTGTGGGATATGTACGGCAAGGAAAAACCGTCCGACTGGACCAGTCTTCAAGTCAAAGACGCCAATCGCGGACTGGCAATTTCGCACGCCGGCGTGGGCAGCCACGTCGTCTGTTCCGTGCTGGAAAAAGCCTAAGAGGAGGTGCAAGCATGAGCGACAAAGTAAAACTGAAAACCACTCCGTCCACAATCACGCCGAAGGGTGACGCCTGGATCCTGCACGTCCCGCGCTTTGGCGAGGAGGGCACGCATTATCATACCTACGGGCTTTTGACACCCTATTTCAAAGGTCTCACCGAGGGCCGACTGATGGCCACCCGGTGCACGAATTCCGGCTGTCCTATTTCCAAGGGTGACGGCGAACTGTGGATTCCGCCCCGCGCGGACTGCCCGGATTGCCATCAGCCCATGGAGTGGCAGGAGGTCAAGGATCTCGAGGGCTACATCTACGCCTACACATACGTGGAGCGCGGCGGTGCCGGCCTCGAAATCGAGTGTCCGTACTACCAGGTCGACGTGAAAATGCCGGGTCTGGCAACAATCGCCAAAAGTTACCTGGTCGACCGGAAACCAATCAAGATCGGCGACAAGGTCCGTGTGAAGTTCCGCACGGGAGCCGAGGCGACCAATACCAGCCTCGACATGTACTTTGAACTGATCTGATCTGGATTTCTTGATCGGATATCTAAGAAAAAGAGCGGGCGTCAAACGCCCGCTCTTTTTTTGTCCGGTGATGAATCAGGCTTGTGACAGCTGCTTGTTGACCGATCGAAGCCGGAAACTGCTGACGATTCGAACAATGCCGAGGACAAACGCGTGCGCCCCAAGCAGCCAGACCAGTGCAATGATCCCGCGCCCGGGCCCCATTGCGAACAGCAGAATGGCAAACAGCACCGAAGCAACGCCGGCCACACCGTAAGCGGTCCGTATTACGGATTCGTATGTTTTGTCAAAGGCCTGAATGAGGTGTGAGATACCCGTAATCAATGCCCACGCCGCAATAAAGTACGCCAGCAACAGCGCGGTCAGGCCGGGGTAGGAGTACACCAGAATCCCTGCGACCAACGCAAAAATACCGTTCAGCAGACCCAGCCACCACAACGGGTTTGTTTGTCGGATCGAAAACGAGCGAAAAATACCAGAAACGCCGTAAAAAATCGTAAAAGCGGCGTATATCGATATCAGCACCACAATCGTGAGCGCCGGCCAGCTCATGGCCAGGACCGCGTAGACAATTGACGCGATTCCCTGGATCAACATAACCCACCAGTATTTGCCGATTCGATCATCCATATTAAAACTCCTTCTGGACAGGAAACCCGGTTTTCTTGCGTGCCCCCCAATGATCTGATAGATTGAGTTTCGTGCGGCACTCTATTTTGTGTCAAAACATTTCTGTCTTTTCTCGGATTTCTTCTCTTCTGGAGTACTCATGAACAAAACAAATAAAAATGTCGGCCTTGTGCTCGGCGGCGGCGGCGCCAGGGGCATGGCGCATCTCGGTGTACTCCAGTCGATGGAGGAACGCGGTTACCGACCCGACTCCATAGCGGGCTGTTCAATCGGCGGTATCGTCGGAGCGATGGTCGCAAACGGCATGTCGGCAGCAAATATTGTCGTCGCTTTCAAGAACCTGAATGAACTTGACCTGCTGGAGTTCGGCGACATGGGCGGCATCATCGGCAGCAAGGGCATTGCGAAGATGATGGAAAAATATCTTCCTTCCACTTTTGAGCAACTCGCGCTGCCGCTCAAAGTGACCGCGGTTGACCTGCAGGTCGGGGAACTGGTCGTTTTGGGATCGGGTCCCCTGGTACCCGCTCTGCTGGCCACATCCGCGTTGCCCGGCATACTCAGTCCGGTATCACACATGGACCGGGTGTTCCTCGACGGCGGACTGTTGAACAACCTGCCGGTGGATATAATTCGGACGATGACACACTCTCCTGTCGTCGCCGTGGATATCGCGGCCCCACCGAACCGCAAACTGGATTTCAAGAAAAAAGAGGGTGTCGTCGACAAGATAAAGAGACTCACGAAGCGTGATTTCCGATCGCTCACCGTCGATCTGTTCATGAAATCTTTTGATATTCCGGCGGCGCTGATTACACAGATGCGGATTTCGATGACCCCGCCCGACGTATTGATCCGTCCAAATCTCGATGCGAATTTCGGCGTGGAGGATTTTCACCGGATCGATGAAGGTGTGACGGAAGGATATCGGGTTGCCGAAGAAAAGTTTAAAAACGTCAGTCTTTAGGTCTGTTACTTCCTGCCCAGCAGCGACCGGACGTCTTCCATCGTGAGCAAACGGAACAACCAGCAAAGACCAAAGTAGGCCGTGAAATAAACAGCGGCCGCCACGGCGAACCCAAAAATCTCAGCGGCAGCCGTCCGCGCGTAAAAGAAATACAGGGCGATACCCGGCGCGACGGCGCATGCCATCCTGGACAACAATCCCTTCCACGGAACTATCTGTCCTAACGAACGCTCCAGCAGGTGCCCGCCTTTTCTCACGGCGATACCGGCCACACCGAAGAATGTAATAAGCGTAGACACCGGCACTCCGAGGCGTCCAAAAAAATGGAATA
>CAYUDF010000054.1:0-9758 GCA_964443465.1 uncultured bacterium | reverse complement strand
TCGCCCTGCCGTCGGTTGTGATCTGAAGGAATATGTCGGGATTAAACACTCCGCTTGTCTCGGATGCCACCGCGGTGGTCCGGGAGTCCGTGGGCAGATTCAGGCCGAGAATCAAACCCGCCCCGGTCAGCCCGGTTACGGCAAGAAAATCACGTCGGGTCATGTTTCGTATTTCTGTCATGTTAACCCTGCCTCGCTGCGCGCCGAATCGCCTTGCGGATTCTCAGGTAAGTACCACACCGGCACAGGTTATCTCCCATCGCTTCATCGATCTCGGAGTCCCTTGGATGAGGATTTTTTAACAGGAGCGCACGGGCGTTGACGATCTGACCCGGCTGGCAGTATCCGCACTGGGATACGCGTTCGGCTTCCCAGGCCACCTGGAGAGGATCGGGCCCGTTGGCGCTCAGCCCCTCTATGGTTGTGACCTCATCGTCGCCGACCTCGTCGATACGGGTTTCGCAGCTTCGAATCGCTTCATTGTTGATAAGAACGGTACACGAGCCGCAAATACCCTCCCCACAGCTGTATTTGGTCCCGGTCAATCCGAGAAAGTCCCGCAGCACCCACAGAAGCGGTGTGTCGGGAGACGTCTCGACAGTTCGTTTCTTCCCGTTCACATGAATATCAAATGTGGGCACCTGGGATCCTCCTGTTTTTTTGCTTGTTTTCTGGTCCTCTCTGACTCAGCGTAACCAGTCGGAGCGGCCGCCGCAATTGGTTTCGGCGTTCCTCGATCGATCCGTCGAAGCGAGGCAACCTTATGTATAGATTTACCGTATGATTATCTAAATACAGGAAATCAGGTAACGCATTGATGAATAATAATTTGGAGGATACCCCACGATGAAGAAAAAACCCCTGATTATCGGCGCCGCGATTGTTGTAGTGGCCGCTGTGGTGACCGGTATGGCACTGAGGGGCGGAAAAGATCAGGCGCTGGAAGTGCAGACGGCCAAGGTCGCCCGCGAGAAGATCGTCCAGAAGGTCAACGCCAACGGAAAAATCCAGCCCAAAGTCCAGGTGAAGGTCAGCGCCGACGTCAGTGCCAAGATCACCCGGCTGGCCGTTGAAGAGGGGCAGTGGGTGGAGAAAGGGACATTTCTGGCCGAACTGGACAGAGAGAGATATGTGGCCTCCGTCGAAAGCGCGGAAGCCAATGTACGGGCCGCCCAGGCGAACGCCACGCTGGTGAACGAAAACCTGAAAAGAGCCGAAAAGGACTTCAACCGGTCCAACGAACTGATGACCCAGAATCTGGAGAGCCAGGCCGTGTTCGACGACAAACAGGCCGCGTTCCAGGTCGAAAAAGCACGATACGACGCGGCGGAAAACCAGGTCGAACAGGCCCGGGCCGTGTTGAAACAGGCCCGGGACGACCTGTCCAAAACCACGATCTACGCGCCGATGGCGGGCACGATCAGCGACCTGAACAAGGAGCAGGGTGAAATCGCCATCGGTTCCCAGTTCCAGGAGGACGTCATCCTTGTAATCGCCGATCTGTCGGAGATGGAGGCGCAGGTGAACGTCGACGAAAACGACATCGTATCAATCGCGCTCGGTCAGGAGGCCGAGATCGAAGTGGACGCGCTGCTGGATCAGACGCTGACCGGTATCGTTCAGGAAATTGCCAACAGCGCGAACATCAGCGCGGCCGGTGGCTCCGACCAGAAAACCGAGTTCGAGGTGAAGGTCGGTGTTGTCGATCCTCCTCAGACGCTCCGCCCGGGTATGACGGCGAGCGCCGACGTGTTCACCAAAACCAATGAAAACGCGCTGGCCGTTCCCATCCAGTGTGTCGCCGTGCGTACGGTGGATCAGTTGCGCATAGCGGGGGAGAGCGCGGAGGACCTCGAGGCGAGATACACACCCGACAAGGACGGATTCGTCGAGGTGGTGTTCTGTATCGAGGACGGCAAGGCGGTCGCCAAACAGGTTAAAACCGGCATCCAGAGCGACGAACTGATCGAAATTCTCGAAGGCCTCGAGGAAGGCGATGAAGTGGTTACCGGAAGTTACCGGGCGATATCGCGGGATCTCGAAAACGGCGCCATCGTGACGATCAGCAACGAAGAAAACAAAACGGATGGAGCGTAGACGCGTGGCGATTCACGAAAACCCGGAAACAACAGGCCGCGCCTCGCTGTCGCTTCGCGACGTCACAAAAACCTATGTGATGGGCGCCGAAAAGGTACACGCACTGCGTGGTATCTCGCTCGACATCAACAAGAACGAATACGTCGCCGTTATGGGACCGTCGGGGTCCGGCAAATCAACATTGATGAACGTCATCGGCTGCCTCGACGTGCCGTCCACGGGTACGTATTCGCTGGAAGGCCGGATGGTCGCCGAGATGTCGGAGAACCAGCTGGCCGAGGTCCGCAATCGCGACATCGGGTTTGTGTTCCAGACGTTCAACCTCATCCCGCGCGCGAATATTCTGCACAATGTCGAACTGCCACTGGTGTACGGCGGCGTAAAAAAGGCGAAACGCCGGGCGCGCGCGATTGAAGCGATCGAACGGGTCGGTCTCGGCGACCGCATGAAACACAAACCCAACGAACTGTCCGGCGGACAGCGCCAGCGCGTGGCGATTGCGCGGGCGTTGGTGTTTAACCCGTCGATAATTCTGGCCGACGAGCCCACAGGAAACCTCGACAGCAAAACGGGCGACGAAATAATGTCGGTCCTGGACGAGTTGCACGGCGCCGGCCAGACCATCGTGCTGGTGACACACGAAGACTATATTGCGGAGCACGCGTCGCGCTCCATACGGCTCAAGGACGGAGCGATCGAGAGCGACGTCGTCAACGGGGGGCGTGTCGCATGAGACTGTTCGTCGATCTGGCGGAGTCGCTGCAGATCGCGCTCAGCGCGATACGGGCCAACAAGGGCCGTGGCGCGCTGACGACGCTCGGGATCATCATCGGTATCGTCGCCGTCATTCTCACCATGACGGCCGCCAACGGCCTGCAGAACACGTTCCGCCAGAGTTTTTCCGCGGTTGGGACCGACGTAATATATGTGTCACGTTTTCCCTGGGTCATGGCAAACGACTTTTTTATGTATCGCAACCGGCCGCCACTGGAACTTCGACACGCCGACGAACTGGCGCGAAAACTCCGCGGAAGGGCTATTGTTAATCCATCGATGGCTACCGGGCGCGACGTTAAATATCGATCCGAAACCATCGAGGGCGTCAGGATCATCGGAACCACCGACAAGCAGACGCTGGTGTCCAGCGCACAGCCGCAGAGCGGGAGGTTTCTCACCGACTTTGACGTGACCTACAAGAAAAACGTGTGCGTGATCGGTACCGAGATACGTGACGGCCTTTTTGGATCGGCGAACCCGCTGAACCAGACGATTAACATCGGTCGTACCACGTTTCGTGTTATCGGTGTGATGGAAGAACAGGGGGGTGGTTTTCTCGGTGACGGACCCAACTTCGACCGCGTGATCTACATTCCGGTCAGCTCGTACGTGAGAGCGTTCGGCGGCCACCACGGCCGCCAGAATGTCGATCTTGCCGTCAAGGCGCCGTCGCAGGAAGCGATAGCGGACCTCGAATTTGAGGTCATCGGAGAGATGCGCAAGATCCGTCAGCTTCGACCGACCGAAGGTGACAATTTTTCTATCAACAAGCTGGACACACTCGTTGGCGCGTTTAACAACGTCATGGGGGTCGTGCTGCTCGTTGGATTGCTGGTGACCAGTATTTCGCTGTTTGTTGGTGGTGTGGGGGTGATGAACATCATGTTTGTTTCGGTGACCGAGCGCACGCGCGAGATCGGGATCCGCAAGGCGATCGGCGCCAAACGCCACAGTATTCTGCTCCAGTTTTTATTTGAGTCGGCGGCGATCTGCCTGCTGGGGGGAGTGATCGGCATAATCATCGCGTCGATTTTGACGGCGGTTCTCAACGCAGTCCTGATGCCGGCGAGTGTTTCGATGTCGATTCTTGTTACGGCCGTAGTTGTCGCCATTGCCGTTGGTGTGGTGGCCGGCCTGGTCCCCGCGTTAAGGGGTGCGCGACTGGACCCGATCGAGGCACTGCGTTATGAATAATCACGCGGGTGTACAATAAAAAAACCATGAGAATCTTTGACACATTTTTCATGTCACTTGGGGCGATCGTCAGTAACAAACTGCGATCGGTTCTGACGCTGGTGGGTATCGTGGCGGGTGTGGCATCCATCATCGCTGTGATGACGGCCATTTCGGTGGTGCAGACCACCACGGAAAAGGAAATGAGCGTGCTGGGCACGCAGGTATTCCAGGTGCAGAAGTGGCCTGCCGGTTTCAATTCACAAGAAGAGCGGCGCAGGGCGATGCGGCGGCCGCCGGTTACGGTGGAAAATGCCAGAGCTATCCGTGAGCAGGTTGGCACAGTGGACCTGGTCGGACCCGAACTGTGGGATTTTGGAAAAACGGCCGAGTACAGGGGAGAATCCACCAACCCGAACGTGACTATCTGTGGCGGATCACCCGAGTACGCTCCGAATAACACGCACTACGTCGGTCTCGGGCGCAACCTGTCGCAAATGGATCTGAGGAGCTCGCGCAGTGTTGCCGTGATCGGGTTTGCCGTCGGCCAGAAGCTGTTTCCATTTGTCGACCCCGTTGGCAGGGAAATCCGTCTCGACGGGCGCAAGTACAGGGTGGTCGGCGTGTTCGACGAAAAGAAATCGGCGTTCGGCGGGAATTACGACAATTACGTGTTGATACCCATTACGACCTACCTCAATATCTACGGAATGGTCGCGCCCAACGGATTCGAAAGGTCCGTAAACATCACGGTCCGTGCCCGCACGCCTCAACTGGTAGAGGACGCCATAGAGGAGACGCGACAGGTGATGCGGCGCGAACGCGGTGTCAGGGCAAACGAGGAAGACAATTTTGATTTCTTCAGCAGTTCCAGTCTCATCAGGCAGTTCAACGACATGACTGTTGGAGTCAAGATAGCCGCGTTTGTGATCGGTATTATTGCGCTGGTGGTCGCCGGTATCGGAATCATGAACATCATGCTGGTGTCCGTCACCGAACGGACCCGGGAAATCGGCATCCGCAAATCGCTCGGCGCCAAACCGCGCAATATCCTGGCGCAGTTCCTGATCGAGGCCGTTGTCCTGTGCAATCTCGGCGGTGTCGTCGGCATTCTGGTTGGTTTTGGCCTGGGAAATGTCATTACATTTTTTGCGCCCTTCGATGTTAACGTTCCGCTGGAATGGGCGATCTTCGGAATCCTGTTCTGCTCTGCCGTAGGGATCGGGTTCGGTCTGCTGCCCGCGATCCGTGCATCCCGGCTCAATCCCGTCGACGCCCTCGGTTACGAATAACAGCGGGCCGGAATGCGTTATTGAATATTTTAGACAATCGGGATGTAACCACTATCATCAATTCCGGAGGTTTTCATGAAGATCGCGATTATCGTCGTTTTACTGGTTGCCGCCGTCGGCACGGTGTTCATCGTCCGCTCCTGCGGAGGCGAAAACGCGGGTACCGATGCGGTGACCACAGGTCAACAAACCGAAACTACGTCAACGGCCGCGACCGGCGATAACGCCGGGGATAAAGCGCCGGGCGCAGACGGCCGGCTGGTGTCCGCGGGTGGGCACCGCCTGTTCGTGCGGACTTTTGGAGACGGGGCACCGGCGATGGTGATCGAACCGGGGATCGGAGACGCCGGCGGAGTCTGGTCGCCCGTTGTGAACGCGGTAATGCCGTACACCCGCGTTGTGTTGTATGACCGGGCCGGGTACGGTCAAAGTGACGTGGGACCCATGCCCAGAGGCGCCGACCGTGTCGTCCGTGAACTGACGGCGATGCTGGTGAACGCGCCGGTGGAGCCGCCTTACGTGGTTGTTGGCCATTCGCTGGGCGCGATCAACGCGCTCCTGTACGCTTCCGAGCACCCCAACCTGGTTGCCGGGCTGGTGCTGCTCGACCCACCGCCGCTTGGATTTATCAAGGGCCAACGTTTTCCCGACCTGCTCGAAATGGCCGACCAGATGACGGCCGGGTTCCGGCTGGACGCGGAGGCCGCCCGAAAAAGCGGAGACGAGCGCCAGGCTGCTTATTTTGAGACGGTCGCTTCGGAGCACGAACAGATGTTTCAGACCGGTTGGTCGTGGGTGGAGTCTGTGACCTCGCTGCGGGACATGCCGTTTGTTGTGATAGCGTCGGGTGTCCCCAACCCGGAATTCGGGGAGTCCGCCGAGTCGTTTCAGGCCTTCTGGCGACAGGAGAGCGAGGCGCTGGTACGGTTGTCGTCGCGCGGACGTTTCGTGTTCGTCGAGGACAGCACCCATGATCTGCCCGGCGATGCCACCGATGAGGTTGTTGACGCCGTGCTGTGGTGTATCGCGGCGTCTGAGGATATGCCCGAATACGAGGTGTGGCAGGGGGAAAAATAAATATTTGCTTCACTGGAGACCCGCAGTTTGCCTATTATGGATTTCCACTGGGTGACTCCATCTACCACCGGAAACAGGAATGGGAACCATGATCGGCAAAAAAATATCCCACTACCAGATTGTCGAAAAACTGGGTGAAGGCGGCATGGCGTCGGTTTACCGTGCCGAAGACACCAAGCTCCACCGTCAGGTGGCGTTGAAGTTTTTGCCCGCCGACGCGCTGGCGCGAAAAGAGGACCGATCTCGTTTCCTCGCCGAAGCCCGCGCAGCGGCGACTCTGGACCATCCGAACATCTGCACGGTCCACGAGATCAACGAAGCGGACGATTTTCTATTCATTGCCATGGCGTACGTCGAAGGCCGTGACCTCAAAAAAACCGTCGACCAGGACGGGCCGTTAAGTATTCTGGACGCGGCCAAGGCCGGTGTACAGATCGCCGAGGGTCTCACCGCCGCCCACGAAAAGGGCATTATTCACCGCGACATCAAAAGCGCCAACGTTATGATAACCCCGAGGGGCCAGGCCAAAATTATGGATTTCGGTTTGGCGGACCGAGCCATTGGGGAACACTCGGAATCAGCATCGTCGACGCTGGGTACCGTGGCCTACGGTTCCCCTGAACAGTTGAATGGCGATACCGTCGACCAACGCGGTGACATCTGGTCGTTTGGTGTGACCCTGTACGAAATGCTAACGGGCGAGTTGCCGTTCAAGGGTGACTACGAATCGGCGGTCGTTTATTCGGTCCTCAACGAAACTCCACCGTCACCCAAAACAATCCGCGATGAAATTCCAGAGGAACTGGACCAGGTCGTTATGAAAGCGCTGGCCAAAAATCCGGCCGACCGGTACCAGTCAACGGAATCGATGCTCGAAGAACTCACCAAGGTTCGTAACGAACTGGATCCCACAATTTCACGGGTTGGCCATGTCGGTGAAGGGGCCGGAGAAACATCCGGTTCGTGGCTGTCACGCGCCGCGATCGCCGTAGTAGCGTACCTCGGCGTCACCTGGCTGCTTGTCCGGCTGGTTGGTCTGCTCGTCGGCCGCCTGCAACAGTCACCGGAGATTGTTACTCTGGCGAGTGCGGCGCTTTTGTCGCTGTTACCCGCCGTGATACTGATTTCGGTGGCCGGCACAAAACGTCGGGAGCCGCGCTGGAAAAAATCTCGTTGGATTGGCGTGGCGACCAACGTTGTGATATCAGCGGTGGTTCTTACAGTTGTATTTTCGGGCCGGATCGGCGCCGTAACAAAACGCATCGAGGTCACAAACGAGGAAGGCGACACGATCGAACGGGTGGTACCGACGCGCTCATTTATAAAACGATTTGCGTTGTATCCGTTTGAATGTTCCCAGGACGCCGATTCAACAGAATGGCTCCGTTACGCGATGCCGCTGCTGGTTGAATACGACGTGTTACAGGATCCGTTTCTCTCGGCAAAAGGCGCGCTGGATCAGAGCGTGTTTGACAGGGTCAAGGAATCCGGTTTTAAAAACTGGGATGGCGTGCCCATAGCTCTTAAAAGACGACTGGCCGATGAGTCCAACATGCAACATTTCGTTACCGGATCGGTCAGACAGGAAGAAAACAACTACATTGCCACCGTACAGGTTCACGAGACAAAATCTGGCAAGCAGGTATCAGAAAAAACCTACGAGAATCCGAGTATCTTTGAAATGGCCGATGACATATCCGCCGATCTGATGGAATCGGTCGAAGTACCCCAGTGGCACCTGGACGATACCCAGGATCTGCCGGTTTCCCAGATGGTGACAACATCCGAAGCGGCGATGCGGGAGCTGGCGCTCTCGTCAAAGTCGATTATCGTTGACTCGGACTGGCAGGCGGCGAGTGAACACCTGGAGGCCGCCACCCGGGCGGATTCGACGCTGGCGTTTGCCCACTACGAAAAATACCTGGTCTACCGGCTGATTAACCGGCAAAACGAAAGCATGCAGGCACTGGATGCCGCCATACGGCATTCCTACAAGGTGCCCGAAAGATTCCGGTTTGTGATAAAAGCCAACTACTACTTCGCCAAAGAGGAACCGGACAAGGTACTGGCCGTTGCGACCATGATGACCGAACTGTATCCGGACGATCTGCTCGGGTACGTGGTAAAGGAGCGGGTCCATACGCTCCGCAACGAGGTCGATGAAGCGATCGCCACGTACGAACGGATCATCGAACTGGAACCGTATCAGTACAACCATCTCAAATCGCTCGGCGACCTGCTCGTCCGGAAAAGTGATTACACGCGGGCACTGGAATGTTTCGAGCGATTGGCCGAACTCCGGCCCGATGATCCTCAGTCCTACAAGGAAATTGGCGATGTGTACAGTGAGATGGGCGAATTCTACGAAGCGCAATCTCGTTACGACAAAGCGTTATTGATCGCGCCGGATAGAAATTCTTTTATTGTTACCTCGGCTGGCAATCAACTGCAATTGGGCAAATTCGACGAATCGCACAATCAACTTGAAAAAGCGCTGCGGGCAAGCCGCTCTCTCGATGACAGCGTCCGGGTATTTCAGACGCTGGAGCATTATTACGTCCAGCGGGGGCAGTTCAATGACGCCATCGCCGTTATGGATACCAGGTACGCCGCTTCAAGTCGTACGATGCCCGCCCTATTTGCGTTGTTGCAGCATATTGAGACGACCGACCGATTCGTACACGCCGGCCGTCGCGACGAAGCCATGGAACTGATGAAAAAAATCGAGACGGAAGTGACCACGCCGCCGTTTTCCAAGGCGATTCCGTTTGGATTTCTCAAAATATATCTTGCCGAGAAAGATCCGGAAAACGCACAGGTCGCCCTCGCCGGTTTCGAAGAATACATTGTGTCACTCGGCCTGGAGCTGTTCCGATCCACTCTGGACTTTTCGCAGGCCCAGATTCACGAATTCCGCGGCGATTTCGCAACAGCAATAGAGGTTTATGAGAAAATCATGCAAGATTCTCCCGGTTTCCATGCGGCGTACCTCGGCACCGGACGGTGTTATCGCGAAACCGGCGATTTAAAGAAGTCAGAATCTTATCTCCTCAAGGGCATAAAACACGATCCTGCCGGTGGACAGATAAACTACGAACTGGCACGCCTCTATAATGAGATGGGGCGCCGGGACGAGGCGATCAAACACCTGGAAAAGGCACTGAATACATGGGAAAATGCCGATCCTGAATATCGGGACGCGGCCAGGGCCCGCGCCACCATGGAAGAATGGCGCATTTCGGGACAAATCTAAGGCTGGAGAAATTGAAACCATAGCTTATGATCCGGTGTCTGGAGATATTTTCCTGGGCAGCATGAGTCAAAGCTGGTGATTGTGGGGAC
>CAYUDF010000053.1:0-9878 GCA_964443465.1 uncultured bacterium | reverse complement strand
CCGGGAGCGACCATGATGGTGTCCGCTGAGTCGGCCACCGCCAGAGCGGCGGTGATGGTTTTAAAGGGGCGGTCAGCGGCGCCGTCGTTCGCGTCATCGCCCGTGGCCTGATCCACGAAAAAACCCGTGGTAGGCGCGATTGTCCCGCCGCCGGGGTTGGTGTCGTCGATCGTGGGGGCCGTGGGGTCATCCGAGCATCCCGCGGCAAGAGAGAAAATGGCGACCAGCGCCACTGTTGCGACAAGTTTCAGTAAAGTCTGCATGTCCGATACTCCGTTGTAAGACATTGATAATTAAGACGATAGCGATTTAGTGGCCCTGGTCCCGTATCCGGGTCTGTGGGCTCCACTAGATAACGCGCAAAAACGGAAGAAAAGTGATAACTCGTTTGGAAAATGCGCCACACAATCGGAGCCGGAAATCGCGGGTAAAAAAATCCGTTAACGCTTATGATGTGTTTCGCCCCAAGAGGCGCAACCGGCTCGTTTGCAAAGAAGACCTTGCCCTGGGGGGGATGATGGAATCAGGACAGATGCTCGCTCACTACCGTGTCGAGAACAAAATCGGCAAAGGGGGGATGGGCGAGGTATATCGTGCCCACGACACCAAACTGGGGCGCGACGTTGCCCTCAAGATCCTGCCGCCGGAATTCGCCCGCGACGGCGAGCGCCTGGCTCGCTTCGAGCGTGAAGCAAAACTTCTCGCTTCGTTTCACCATCCCAACATAGCCGCCATTTTTGGTTTCGAGACAACACCTGAGTGCACATTTCTGGTCATGGAACTGGTCGAGGGCGAGGATCTGGCTGCACTTCTGCGGAACGGCGCCGTGTCTGTCGACGAGGCGCTGGACATTGCCCGTCAGATCGCTGAGGGGCTGGCGGAAGCCCATGACAAGGGTATCGTTCACCGCGACCTCAAGCCCGCCAACGTCAAGCGCACACCCGACGGCAAAGTGAAGGTGCTGGATTTCGGTCTGGCCAGGGCTTACACCGGTCAAATAGTGGGCGAAGAGGTGGTGTCCACCTCGCCGACCGAGGTTGGGGCCAATACGGATGTGGGAATCGTATTGGGGACGGCGGTCTACATGAGTCCCGAGCAATCCCGCGGCAAGGAAGTCGACCGGCGCACAGATGTCTGGGCCTTTGGGTGTGTTTTGTACGAAATGCTGACCGGAGCGCGGTGTTTCTCGGGTGACACCGCCACCGACATTCTGGCGAACATCGTGACCGTAGAGCCCGACTGGAATCTTCTGCCCTCCGGTCTTCCGCGCAGGATAAAGGAACTGTTGCAGCAAACCCTCGAGAAGGATCCGCGGCGGCGGTTGCGCGATATGGGCGATATCGGACTCGTCATCGACATGGCACGAACCGACGTTACCGTTCCATCTCCTTCGGTTGATACCGGGCGCAAGAGCAGACCGCCTTATTTTTGGGTCGTGTTGACGGTGCTATTGGCAGCGGTTGTGGTCGGATTGATTACGAGACCCTGGACCGGTCGACCCGAGCCCCCGAACCTGCTTTCAGGGGCGACCTTTACCCGTATCACCGACTTCACTGGCTCCGAGACCAGCGCCGCCATATCGCGCGACGGCAAGAGCATCGCCTGCGTGTCCGACCGCAACGGCCAGTTCGACGTCTGGGTGATCCCGGTAGGTACCGGGCAACCGTACAACCTGACCGAAGGGCGCGTCGGAGGGTTACACTCGCCGCTGCGGTCCGTCGGCTTCAGCCACGACGGATCTGAGGTCTGGTTGGCCGGAACTTTTGATAACCGGTTAAGGCTTATGCCTGTGCTTGGCGGAAACCCGCGAAACTGGTTGGGCCCCAATGCGATCAGTGTTTCCTGGTCCCCGGACGGAAGCCGCGTCGTATACCAGACCTCCGACCCTGGAGATCCTCTGATCGTCGCCAACCGTGACGGCTCCGATCGTCGCGAGATCCTAAACTCCGGCCCTGGTTATCATCAGCACTATCCGACCTGGGGTGCCGATGGCTGGATCTATATGGTTCGTGGCCTGGAGAACACCAGGGAAATGGACCTGTGGCGCATCCGGCCCGACGGCACCGGTAGCGAACGGTTGACCATGGGTACCCGCGGCACTCAGTACCCGATCCCCATCGACGAGAAGACCCTGCTGTTCATCGGCCAGGAACAGAATGGGGCGGGGCCGTGGCTGTGGGCTTTCGATCTCGAAGACCGGGTGACTCGCCGCCTGAGCTTCGGGCTGGAGCAATACACTTCCGTCTCTGCAAGTGCGGATGGCCGTCGCCTGGCCGCCAGCGTCGCCAATCCCCGGGCGGGCCTGTGGCAGGTCCCTCTAGGGAACGAACCGGCGACCGAGAACGACGTAGAGCCTTTCGAGCTTTCGACCGTGAGGGCCCTGGCACCCCGGTTCGGACCCGAAGACCTGTTTTATCTGTCCTCGCGGGGTAGCGGTGATGGGCTGTGGCGGTTCCGGGACGGTACGTCGTACGAGATCTGGAAGGGAACCGAGGCGCCCCTGCTGGAACCGGCCGCTGTGTCCGCGGACGGTACGTCGCTTGGCCTCATTCTCCGGCAGAACGAGCGCAACGTGCTCCATGTCCTGAGTGCGGACGGAGCCGAACTGCGGGCGCTTTCCTCTGCCATCGACGTGCGCGGATCGGTGTCGTGGTCCCCGGACGGTACCTGGATCGTCGCCGGGGGCGAAGATCTCGACGGCGGCTCCGGCCTGTTCAAGGTCAGCGTTGCAGGTGATCGAGTCGAAAAGATTGTGGAGGGCCAGGCGCTTAATCCCGTATGGTCTCCCGCGGGGGAACTCATTGTGTACAGCGGTCCGCAGGTGAACGCGTTTACCCCCGTGCTGGGTGTCCGCCCCGACGGTACCCCGGTTGAACTGCCACCCCTTGAGATCTATGTCCGCGGTCGGAAGGTGCGCTTTCTCCCGGACGGACTGAGCCTGATCTACATGAAGACCTCGACCAACTTCCACCAGGACTTCTGGTTCCTCGACCTGTCGACGATGGAGGAGCGCCAGCTGACCCGGCTCGACGACGCCGGCACCATCCAAACGTTTGATATCACGCCCGATGGAAAACGGATCGTGTTCGACCGGTTGCATGACCACTCGGACATTGTCCTGATCGACCTGGCGGACAACTGAGGATCAGGATTCCCCGTGTATCGATCGGATGATTCGGATGGCTTCTTCGACGTGTTTGTGCGCCCTGAACTGGGACGAGAACACATGCCGAATGGCGCCGGATTTGTCGATGATGAAAGTGACCCGCCCGGGAAGCAGACCAAAGGCCTTTGATACCCCGTAGGCTTTTCTCACCGCACCGTTGGGGTCACTCAGAAGTACAAAAGGAAGACGATATCGGGAAGCGAATCCGGCGTGTGACGAACCGGTGTCCGAGCTGATGCCGATCACCTCGGCGCCCAATTCCTTGAAATCTTCGTAGCTGTCGCGGAAACTGCACGCTTCGCGTGTGCAGCCCGGGGTGTGGTTTTTTGGATAGAAATACAGCACCACGGCGGTTTTACCCGCATGGTCAGACAAGCTGACCCTGCGGCCGGTGCTGTCCTCGAGGGAAAAATTCGGGGCTTTGTCGTCGACTTTTTTCATGATTTAAAGCCCCGCCGGGAACACCACGGCGGGGCTTTTCAGTCGGTGTGTGTTAACCGCGTGTCGCTTCGTACTTCTTGAACAGCTCGGCGAACAGAGGCGGTACCAGCGCCATCCGTTCGGGTGGTTCGACATATGCGATACGCATCTGTGTGCGTCCCGGGTTGGGTTCACCGTCGGCTACGGTGTAGAACCCGCTCATCGGGGCGGTGAGCAGCGTTGTCTGTTTGCCGTCCAGATCCACACTGCCTTCGCTTGCGCAGTACAGCACAAAGTCCATTGCGTTAAAGTCCGGGCTGGCGATGTTGCGCACATCAACCACCGAATAAATCGACGCGTCGGGGCTGGATACGATCACGCCGGGAAGGCGCGCTTTCAGGTCGTCGGTGAACGAGACCAGCATGTTGCGGTAGTACTCACGTTGTTTCGAATACCATTTCTGCAGATCCTCGTGGCTCTCGTGCGCGATCGCGCCGAACACCCACTGGCCGATGTTTGAAGCGCACAGGTTGGCGGTGTATTCTGCGACGGCCTGACGGTGGAAATCGGCGTTGTCCGTGACAACTGCTCCGACGCGCAGACCGCACGCGTTCCACACCTTGCTGGTGGTTTCGATTCCGATGCGCCGTCCGGTGATACCTGGCACATCGTTTTCGGTAATCGCCCACACGCTGGACGCGGGGCCGTCGGTGTAGTGCAACTCGCGGTACGCTTCGTCGCTGATGATCCACATGTTGTGTTTGACGCACAGCGTGGCGAGCGCGTTGAGGCTTTCCTGCGGATAAAACTGGCCGGTCGGATTGTCATAGGGAATGACCACCAGCGCGGTGGGTTTGTTTTTTTCGATGACTTCCTCGATGACACCGAGGTCGGGCAGTGTGAACTTGCCGTCTTCGCCCAGCAGGCGGCTGAACGATACCGTCTTGCGTCCGGTCCGCTTGGACAGCGCGGAGTAGTTTGTGTAAGCCGCGTCGATCAGCAGAATCGGTTTCTCATCAACACCGGGCTGGCCGGCGCAACCGAGGATCGCCAGTTCCATGCCGAGGCTTCCGCCGTCAACGATCTGGATGAAAAGTCCGTCGGTGGAATATCCGCTGCTCGCCAGAACGTTCAGGAACGCCTCGCGTGTCTCGGGCCGGCCTACGGTGAGACTGTACTGCACGACACCGTCCTTGAACGGACTGTCGGCACTGCCCGCGGTGTGCAACCGCTTGATCATGGCGGGGTGCATCGGCAGGGAAACGTTGCCGATAGCGACGTTGACGTCGTCGGCGCCGTCGGTCCGATCGACAAACTTCAATTGCGCGACACGTATGGACGATGGTTTGCGATTCTTAAAATGATCGCTCATGACTGGCTGAGCCATATCCGGGCCTCCTGATACTTTATTGTGATTATTGGTGTATCCGACTAGGATATCGCGTTAAAGACTTTTATGCAACCCCTTGTAAACGCTTTCAGATCAACGTAATGGGCCCGTGTCTCGCCGCGGCGCGGGCAAACGATTGCTTTTAATTTGGGCCTCGATCTGCTATATTGGTCAGGCCGCACGGAGACGTCTAAATCCTTCTGTTCTCAATAGTTGGTGAATTGCACTCATCAGGCGACGGCGCCTGTGCTTATGTCAAACCTGCCCCGCATATACATCGAAACGTACGGTTGTCAGATGAACGAGTACGACTCCGAACTGGTCCGCTCCATCTGCGCCAAACAGGGCTATGGATTCACCGATAACCTGGCCGAGGCGGGTGTGGTGTTGCTCAACACGTGCGCCGTTCGCGAGCGCGCGCACTTGAAGATATACGGGCGGCTCCAGCAGTTGAGAAGGGACAAGGCGCAGCGCGGCGAGGGCGGCCTGGCCATCGGTATCCTGGGCTGCATGGCGCAGAACCTCAAGGATGACCTGATCTCCGGAAACGACCACGTCGATTTTATTGCCGGTCCGGACAGCTACCGGAACCTCCCCGACCTGATCGAGGCGGCGAGGGGTAGCGGTGAACCGCTGGCGGACCTCAAGCTGACCCGAACAGAGACGTACTCCGGTGTTGATCCTGTGCGGAGCGGTGGCGTCAACGCATGGCTGGCCGTGATGCGGGGGTGCGACAACATGTGCACGTTTTGTGTGGTGCCGTACACGCGCGGCCGCGAACGCAGCCGTGACCCGGAAGGCGTGGTGGACGAAGTCCGGGCGCTGGTTCGCGAAGGATACAAGCAGGTCACGCTGCTGGGACAGAACGTCAACTCGTACCGGCACGGTGAAACTAGATTCGCGGACCTTGTCCGGCGGGTCGGAGATATCGATGGCGTCGAGCGTGTCCGGTTCACGTCGCCGCACCCGAAGGATTTTCCCAGGGAACTGATCCAGGCGATCGCGGAACACCCGAATCTGTGCAAACACATCCATCTGCCGTTGCAGGCCGGCAACGACCGCGTGCTGGAGTTGATGCGCCGGACATATACGAACCAGGAATTCCGCGACCTGGTCGCGGAAATGCGTGAAGTGATGCCGGACCTCGGTTTGACCACAGATGTGATTGTTGGTTTTCCGACGGAAACGGACGCAGAGTATGAAGACACACGGCAAATGATGGAAGACATCGGTTTTGACGCTGCATTTATATTTAAATATTCGGAACGAAAAGGTACTGTTGCGCAAAAGAAGCTGCCCGACGATGTGCCGCCGGAAACTAAAACAAAAAGAATTGTTGAACTGATCGAGATCCAGAAACTCTCGACCAACAAAATCAACCAGGGTTTGATCGGCTCACCGCAGGAAGTGTTGATCGAAGAACCCTCGGCAAAAAATAACAATCTGTTAATTGGCAGGACGGACAATTTTAAGACAACTATCGTGCCCTCGGCCGGACTTCGGGTGGGGGATATCGTTGGTGTCACAATTGTTGATGCCAGGGGCGCCACGCTGTTCGGGCGACCCGTCCGGAACGCCGCTTATGCGACCTAACGAAGGGATTATCCAGCAAATGGCACGAACACAATCCGAGACAGGGAAACGAACGACGAAACGAAAAAAAGCGTCCGGCGCCACCCGCGCGGCTTCGGTGGCAAAAAACGGCGGAAAACAGGTCCAGGTCCAGGAAAAAATGTGGGCACTGGTTTTTGACAAGAAAAAGGACAGCTGGTCAAAATCCACGGGGTTGCGCAAGGACCGGGTGCCGGTACCCGCCCTGGACGAGGGCGCCGTACCGCTGGATGCCGCCCAGGTGGTCGTGAAAGTGTTGTACACCGGAGTGTGCGGATCAGACGCTGGTATTTGGTTCCGGACGTCGTTCAAGGAAATGATCCACGACTCGCTGGAGGCCGAGGGAAAAACCACACGTGTTGTCGGGCACGAATTTCTGGGCGAAGTCGTTGATGTCGGTTCTGTGTCGGCGGCCCGGTACGGTTTTAAAAAGGGCGACATTGTATCTTCGGAGTCGCATATTATCTGCGGGCTGTGTCACCAGTGCCTGATCGGCCAGACCCACGTTTGCGTCAACGAAAAGATCCTGGGGATATCAACCGACGGATGTTTCGCCGAGTACATCAAGCTGCCGGCGCGTGTGTTGTGGCGGACCGATCCCAAAAAAATCCGCAAGGAAGTGGCGGCGATACAGGAACCGTTTGGAAACGCGGTGCACGCGTGTACAGCGGCCGACCTGCGCGGCAAAACTATCGCCGTTTTCGGCACCGGCGCTATCGGGCAATTCACCATTCTGATCGCCCGTGCTCTGGGTGCGGCAAAGATCATCGGTGTCGAGCCCAACCCTAAAAACGCGAAGCTGGCGCTGGAACTGGGCGCCGATGAAGTCGTGCAATTCAAACCGGAAAAGGATGGCTGGCGGGCAAACGCCGACGTGGTATCACGGCTCCGTAATATCACCGGTCGCGATGGCATGGACGTTTGTATAGAGATGGCGGGTTTCAATTCGTCGGTCAACAACGCGCTGCAGAGCGTGCGAAGGGGTGGAGAAGTCGTGCTGTTTGGCATACGCGGCGGAGATTTCCAGATCGAGGATTTTTCCAGAGTTATCGTCAAGGGGGTCACGATTAAAAACGTGATCGGCCGGCGGATATTCGAAACGTGGGAGATCACAAAGGGGCTGCTCGAAGCCAGGGAAAACAATATCCAGAAAAAGATCTGGGAAGTGATGCTGAAGAAGGGCAGGGGAACGGTGATCGATATCAACAAGTTCGATCCAGACTCGTTTGAGAAAAAAATGAAGACTCATCCCAAAATACTGATGAAATGGTAGGAGGCGTGACACCATGCTGGGCTCTTTGAAGGAAATCATTGAAAACGAACTCAAAACCATCCGCGAAGGCGGACTGTACAAGGGCGAACGCGAAATTCTCGGCCCGCAGGATGCGGCGATAAACGTCGCCGACGGCGAGGTTATCAACTTTTGTGCGAACAACTACCTGGGCCTGTCCTCCAGCGACTGGGTGATGGACGCGGCGCGCAAGGCGTTGGAAAAATACGGGTACGGCATGTCGTCGGTTCGTTTTATCTGCGGTACGCAGGACCTGCATAAAAAGCTGGAAAACACGATCTCGAAGTTTTTCGGCACCGACGACACGATCCTTTACAGTTCCTGTTTCGACGCCAACGGCGGGTTGTTTGAGACTCTGCTCAGCAAGGAAGACGTTATTATCAGCGACGCGCTCAACCACGCCAGCATCATCGATGGCGTGCGGCTTTGCAAGGCCGAGCGGAGGCGTTACAACAACTGCGACATGGACAACCTGGAAGAAATCCTCAAGGAGTGCCAGAATTTCCGTGTCCGCATGATCGCAACCGACGGTGTGTTCAGCATGGACGGATTCATCGCCAAGCTGGACCAGATCTGCGACCTCGCCGAGAAATACAATGCCGTTGTGATGGTGGACGATTCCCACGCCACCGGTTTTATCGGCAAGACAGGGCGCGGCACACCGGAGTACCACGGCGTGCTGGACAAGATCGATGTGATCACTTCCACGCTGGGTAAAGCGATGGGAGGCGCGTCGGGCGGATTTACGACGGGCCGCAGGGAAATCATCGAACTCCTGCGCCAGCGATCACGCCCGTACCTGTTTTCCAATTCGCTGGCGCCGCCTATTGTTGCCGCGTCGATGGCCGCGTTCCAGCACCTGGATGAGACCACGGAACTGCGCGACCGCCTGGAAGAGAATACGCGCTACTTCCGGGAGGCGATGACAGCCGGGGGATTTGACATCGTGAAGGGAACGCACCCGATCGTGCCGATCATGCTGGGCGACGCCAAGCTGGCGCACGATATCGCCAACGACATGTTGCTCGAAGGGATATACGTGATCGGTTTCAGTTTTCCGGTTGTGCCCAGGGGCCAGGCGCGCATCCGCGTGCAGATTTCAGCGGCGCACACCAAGGAACACCTCGACCGTGCCGTCGAAGCGTTCACCAAAGTCGGGAAAAAGTTCGGTATCGTATAAGTCCTCATTGTTTCCGATTGTTTCTAATAGTTCTTTATAGTACCGGGACACGTCCGCCAGGCGCGTCCCGTGTTTATTTGATAGTTATCGGTCATTGACGCCAACTCCTCTATTCGGTTATACTTAATTATTAAATTATCCGCATTTTCCGTCGTCCTGGTGGGTATCGGGGACGCATGCCGGCGGATCGATCCAAACGGACTGTGCTCCCATGAATCGATCCAAAATTCTCAATATTATAATTCTGGTGCTTTTTGTGTCCGTTGCGATGACGCCGTTAAGGGGTTACGCGCAGACACGGATCAAACACGACGTTTTATCACCGGGTGGCCGATCTTCAGCTGGAACGATGGTCTTGTACGACGTTGTCGGCCAGCCAACGACCGGTATGGTTTCGACCGCGGGTATCCGGCATGAGGCCGGTTATCTGCCCGTTGTTTCGCCGTACCTGTTTACCACCACTACAGCCGTATTCATCACATCGTTTGAGACGTCTACCACGCAGGACGGTGTGTTGTTGTCCTGGACCACCAGCTCTTCCGAAGGACTTCGCGGTTACAACGTGTACCGTTCGGAATCGGCCTCCGGTGAATTTCGAAATCTGGCCGGTGGACTGATCCCCGTTGAGCGGGGAGAGTCTTACGAGGACATTAACGTCCGGCCGGGTACGACCTACCACTACCGCGTCGGTGCGGTAGACCCCGACGGAGAGTTCCTTTCGAGGACCGTGACTGTCACCACCCCCGTGTGGCGAACGACGCTGGAGCAGAACCACCCCAACCCGTTTAATCCGTCCACCACGATTTCTTTTTATCTTTCT
>CAYUDF010000052.1:0-9888 GCA_964443465.1 uncultured bacterium | reverse complement strand
ATCGGCGCCCGGTCGTCGACATAACTCTGAATAGTGGCGAGGTGCTGGGGGTCCAGCCGACGACCGCCCCGGTTGTCGAGATAAACCACCGTCACGCGTCTGCGTACGCCGCCGATGACCCGCAATTCGGTGTACGGCCCGTCTATTGTGACGCGCTCGTATCCCATCTTGGCGACCAGTTCGGCAACGGCGTGCATCAACGAGTCCTTGTACAACAGAGATTGCGGAGGAGTGGAATAACTCATCACCAGTTTCTGGTACCAGTCGGTGTCCTTGCTCTCATCGCAGTTGTAGCCGCCGAAACACGGAACGATCGTAAATGTCTGGTTGAGCAGCAGTGACGGTTTCTGCAGGGGTTGTATGATGTCCGCACCGCCGTACTTGTAATTGACGCCGTTTAACAGCGGACCGTGTGTCATCCACAATAACAACTGCTTCGTGTCCACCGTATCTTTTTCGCCGGGCAGCGCGTAGCTGGACAGCACCTGTCCGTTGCTCTCGATCTCCAGCGAGATCACGTTTGCGTTTGCGTTTATCGGTTCGAGGTCTTCCTTGGGAACCTTGCCCGCCTTCAGGTAAGGGTAGATGCCGGCGATGCCCATTGGTTTCATACCCGACGTCTTGACGAAATCCCTGTAACTGTCGTTTAACAGCCACGCCTTCAGGTCCACGTTCATCACTGGCAGCGCGTTGCCGAATACCGAGATACCCGACAGGTCCGGTTCACCCAACCCGGCTTCCCTGTAAACCCGGCGCAACGATTCTTCCGGAAATTCGAACCACAGTGTAAGTGTTTCTTTCGTCAGGTCGACGGTTCTGCCGTTGGGCAGTTGTTGGCGGCCGTCGATCCGGATCCTGAAAATAAACGGCGAAACGATTTTTGTGGCGTAGTTGATCGGAAAACGGACGCTGTCGAGAGACGTTTTTGCCACCCACGGCGACACACCCCACGTGGTCTTCACCGGGACACGCTGGCCTTCCATCTCGATGGTCACGTTCAGTTCCCTGCCCGCCCATTCCAGCGCGCGGCTGATACCGAGCAAGTCTTTCGAATTCCACTCCCTTGCCTCGCGCTCCGCGTCCCAGGGCAGAAACGCGAACTGGAGTTCCACCGCTTCCCACCGGTCCTTGGGTTTCAGCTGTATTGATTTCTCGAATCGGGCAACGTCCTTGCCCGGCGAAAAATCGATCAGCGGTATTTCGACGTCACCGATCGGCGTAAAAAATACCGTTTGCAGCTTTGCGTCCGCGTGAGTCCCCGAAACTGCTTTGAGCGCCAAGATGTCTCCGGCGCGCCACCGTTCCGACTGGGGTTTGATCCGCGTCTTCCATGAACGGCTCGAAAGAATCGATACGGCGGGCAGCGCGGTAAATCCGGG
Organism: uncultured bacterium; assembly: GCA_964443465.1. GTDB lineage: Bacteria > Krumholzibacteriota > Krumholzibacteriia > WVZY01 > JAKEHA01 > CAYUDF01. The sequence goes on along the minus strand of CAYUDF010000052.1, from coordinate 8,509 downwards.
CAGAAACAATCCGGTCGTATCCTGGACGAGGTCTCCGATCACCCGTGGTTTCAAAAGCGCTTCTACTTCGTTGGTCAGCCGTTCGAGCTGTTCGTCGCCGACGTCTTTAGACATACGCAAATATCTCCCGTCTGGGGTTATTCTTAACTGAAATCCGGCAAGCGGCTAAATACCTTGAACCCGTACCTGGGTAACAGCAATGATTAACGGAGTACCCGTGGGCACGCAGATCGCCTGGCTGTCCATAAGCAACACCGGCATGCCCATGGACATGACCCGTGTGGCCCCCATTACAAAATTGGCCGTGACACAGGGACCGTTGGCCACCGGCGGAGGAGGAAAGGCGCAACCCGCCACCGTGTACGGCCCGCCCAACGTAACGATGGGTTGGCCGCTGACTTTGACACGCGGACTGGTGACCGTCGGCATCGCCTGGCCGCCGTGCGCGCACGTAACCGTCGCGCCCATATGGAGTAGAAATCCGGGCATTACGTGATATCCAGAGCTCCGTTGTTGATCGACACTGTGGGTCCGTTGAGCGCGATCGACGCACCCGCTGAATTTGAAATCTCTACCATTGTGCCGGATATGGTGATACCCGAAGACGTCAACTCAATGGTACAACCGCTCCCGTTGTCCAGCACGATACTGTCGCTGCCGACCGTGGCCGTCTGGCCGCCGGACGCGGTAACCACCACCTGGTCGCCCAGTATCTCGACGTTGGACCCCCCACCACCCGCTTCGTTGAGTAGTTTGATGTTGTCTTCGCCAATCGTGATCTTCTGGCCATCCGCCGTTTTTAAGGCAAATGTCTGGTCGTTCAGATCGAGCTCCTGTCCCGACGGCAGCGCGCCGATAATAACTGGATCGGTGTCCATCTGCCCCCATGTGACCAGAACCGTATCACCCAGTTTCGGCGGCAAAAAGTACGCGTGGTCATCTCCCCAGTACGGGGTCGCGATACGCAACCACGGAGTTGACGCCTCGTTCCGGTCCCACGGGAAATAAACCCGAACCCGGTTGGTATTGAGCGGATCGTCGACATCATCCACAATCGCTGCCGCCTTTATCACGCGGTCGGGTATTGTTTCGTTGTGGCGCAGCAGGGCCTGCGGATTTTCCGCGCGAATCGCCCACAGATGCACATCATCGGAGCGTTCGCCGTGAAGACTGATCTGTGTGACAACGGTCTGCTCGGTGTCCGTGACTTCTTCCGACTCGCGATCGTAGTTTTCAATCGCAAGCGCCGCACCCAGTGTGACAGGCAGAGAAGAATGACCGGTAAGGCTGAAACGCCCTCCCGCCCTCGACCGAAGGAACCGCTGGGCAATCTGGGTGGTATCTTCATAACTGGAATCTTCGTGCGTGACGTGCAGCGTACTCTCGGCCTGCGTGTCGGAACGCCGCGAAATCACGTCGTCCTGCACCGGCCCATACTGTTCGCTGGCAAGATCGTGCGACGACTGTTCGATGCTGTTGTTGTTGGCGTACGGCACGGAATCAACCGAGACGCTCTCAGGTCCCAGCCGTGTTTCCACGGTAAAATTTGTTATGTCGCGCCCGAGCCGCTGTGTAAACGAACCGGACGTAGGAGCATTGCCCACGTAAATCGTGTCGCCGGCGCACCACACCTGCGCGCCCACTGTATTAAGAAATCGTTTGAGAAAAGCTTGGTTGGTTTCCTGGTACTGTATCATCAGCCGGTTCTGTTGCGACCCGATATCACCGACGCACTCGTGGCTCTGCCCCGAAGGCATCAGTTCCGACACAATGTCATCAACCGTTGATTCAGAGAAAACACGCGAACCAAACGCGTTTTCAAGCTGTGCCAGGCCGTCGCGGGCCGTCAACTTGAACATCTGGGATTGAGTGTTGGTTTCTACCTTGTCGATAACTCCAACAAAACTCCAGTCACCGATGCTGCAACTGATTTCTTCGCCCAGCGCTTCCTGTAAACCAACATGGGTTGCCAGTTCCACCTCGGTTCGAAACTGCCGGGGATGCAGGTACATAACCAGCTCGCCGCATTGGCCCAGAGTCTGAAACGCATCAAACGACCGGATTGCATACCGTTCGAGGAATGCAGGTTCGTTTTCAAATTCCAGCAAAACACCACCCCTTTGGCAAGGAAGGCACTGAACGACCGGAAGCGTCCCGCGCGCCGATTCAAATTCTGCGCGCGGGACCTTCGGGATTATTTAGAAGCTATAGACCGCGGACCTTCCGTCCGTTCGGCATCTAAACGTTGAAGTGCTCCGCACGGGTATGGTGAACATACTCAACCCCGGATACGGTGATCTGGGCCGCAGCTATTACACAACTGATGATAAACTTGTCATCAGACGCGGAAGCGTTGATCGAGAGATTGTCGATCCATCCATCGGAAAAAGTTACTTCCTGGATAGATTCTCCGACGTTCTCTCCCCTGAAAACGGCAATTTTCCCCTTGCCGTTGTCCCCGGCGGTATCGTGCTGCTCATTCGCAAAGGTGAAAAACTCCGCGCCAGCGTCGGCACCCGGCGGAACTTCAACGGTAAGAACAATGTGAGTCGGCTGGCAATTGGTAATCTGCGTATCGCCGGCCTGGCTCACAACGTCAAATGAATAATTCAGAACCCTGTAAGGCATATTATCTACGCTGGGATTTTCCCCCCAACCAAATTTGATAAACATCGGTTGCTCCTTTCAGCCACTGTAAACCCGCGTCTAAAAGACGGGAAAACGCGGGATTCTACTGGATTCACGCCGCTATTCCAAAAATACGGCGATTCAAACTCTATTCGTCTTCGCCTTCGTCGCGGCTTTCGGCGTCGATTTCAAATTCCTCCGCCGCCGCGGACCACTTGACTGATACTCGAACTTTGTACTTTCCGGTCTCACTCTTGTCGCACTGGACGATTTTCCAGCCCCGGATCTGCTTCTTGCTCTTCATATCCTCGAGATACTTCCCGACCTTTTCACGGATTACCTTGGGCGGCTCCTGGCCACCGACGTACCGTTCCAGTTCGGTGATGAGAAAGTAGTAGATTCGGTTCTTGGTCACTCGAGCCTGCGACTGGACCAGGGGCACCGCCTGGTTGCCGAAGGCGTCGATATCAACCGCGTCCTCTGGAAACGTGGTCGAACCGCCGTAGATTCGCACACCCGCATCGGTGCTGTCCTGGCTGGACGACGTTGTGTAAGCAAAGTTCAACTGATTGCCTACAGCCTTGCGCCAGCTGTCCATGCGATCGACGGTGTTCACCGTGTTCATGTCGGACGGTTTGATCTTGGGATGAACCACGGGGATAAACCAGTGACCCTTTTTCTCTCGCTGAAAATACCGCGTCATCTGCGATGCAAACGCGTAGTTCAGCCCGACCTTGAGGGGTTCCTTTTCGTGGTAGTCCTCATGGGCGTCGCGTACCACCAACTGGTTACTGACGATACTGGCGTTGGAAAGAACGTCCTGTTCGTCTTCGCTCACGCTGTTAATCGAGAACTTCCAGCCCTTGGCCAGTTGCCCCATCGAGTCTTTGCTGTTTTCGACCGGCAACGAACCGACGATGTGAGAGTGGTAGTCCCCCGCCATCCGCATGTACGGGATGAGCGACATCGACTCGCCTTCGATCTTGTCGAACGGCAGAAACATGAACGACCGATATTCACCGCGCGCAATGTGCAGGTTGGTCGCTTTCATTTCGTTGTCGACGACTTTCTGGAACGCCGGCTTGATCAGGTAGTTGGGACCCAGAATCAACGCTGTCTGGTTTTGTGGCAGCGTCGACGATTTCGGGTCCATACCGTTGTTCTTCCACAGGATGATCTGGTTGGCCAGGATCTCCCTTGGACGAAGCCGGTCGAGCATCTGACCAACACCGTTGTTGACGGCCGTCTTGAGCTGCTTTTTCATCTTCGTCAGCTTGGCGAGCTCGAGGTTTTCCTTTTTCGCCGGGTCCAGCGAATCCGCGATCAGTTTGAACACCTCGGCCAGAATCAGCTTCTTCTGGTAATTGAAGTTGGGACTGGTTTTCAGATCGGCGTTGGTGGCCCACTTGGCGTTCAACACGTTCAGATCTGTATTCTGTTTCGTCTTGGAGTTGAGGATCTGGTCCGCCTTGACCGCCGTTTCCTGGTCCAGGGCTTCCACCTGCTGCATTTCGGCAATAGTTTTCCGTCCTTCTTCCTGTGATCCTTCAGCGACCATTATTCACCTCCCTGAAACAGTTCGTTGACTTCGTCTTCTGTAAGGCCGCCTTCGGCCTTGGCTTCCTGCGTGGTAACGGTGTACTCCATGAATCGATCCTTTGTCTCTTCGATCGACTCGCGCAACTGCGCGTTGGCGTTCTCCGTCTCCTCGTTGACCTCGTTGAGCGCTTCATCCTGAAGACTTGCCGCCAGCTGGCGGGCTCGCTGGGCGACGATCTGTTTTTCCTCGTCACTCATCGATCCTTCGAAGTCAACCGCCGCGGGGTCGTTAAGAAAGTGGGTGACCGCGTTGAGCTTGGCCTGGAGCTGCGCCAACAGCGGCGTTTTCCAGATGAGGTCTTCGGGATCATCCATCCACTTGGCATCCGTAATGGCATACCGGTCGGTCGCGACGTCCTTGAAACTTGCAAATCCATCACCGGTGGGATTCAGAAAAACGTTCTCGGTAAGATAGTCAAATTCCTCGAGCGTCTTTTTCAAACTGCTCCCGCCCATTTTTTTCTCAAAATCGAGAGTGCCCGTGGCGGGGCAGCGTTTAAAAATATCGTTTTCATCGAGCACACTACCCAGGAACACAGAGTCCTGCATGTTCTCGTCAACACTGATCCCGAGATTCTGATCGAGCGGGCCTTCGCTCGACAACTTCTCGACAGCGTCGCCCTTTTTAATGTGGGCGCCCACTTTCTTTTCAGCCATAAGTTCCTCCCTCGGCCTACGCTACCGATTTAAGACCCAAGGTGTTGTCGTCACCGACGGCGAGTACGTACTCGCCGCCATCCTTGATTTTACCGTGAATAAAACCGTCACTGATCTTTCGTGACACAGTCGCTTCGATCAACCTCTGCACCGACCGTGCACCCGTGGCTTTCCCATCGATCTGGCCAACGAGCCAGTCCATCGTATCATTTCCAGCTTCGATTTTACAATTAATTATTTGACTGGCGTTTACCTGATCAATCACTCTGTTTATCTCGCGCCGCGCGATTTTCTTGAGCGTATTCTCGCTCAACATGTCAAACACAACAATCTCGAGACGGTCGATAAATTCTCTTCGAAACGTCGGGCCCTGCGATTGCGAATGCGGGTCCCGGTACTGAAGCAGCATGTCCCTGATCTGCTGGTCGGGGATGTCGCCAACCTCGGCCAGCGCGTTGGACGTCATGATAAAAACGGAATTCTTGCAGTCGACGATACGGCCGTGGCTGTCCGTCAGATGTCCGTCGCTAAGCACCTGCAACAGAACATCATACACTCGACTGGATCCCTTTTCGATCTCGTCGAACAACACGACGCTGTACGGATTTTCCATCAACGCATTGGTCAGTTCGCCGCCCTCGTCGTAGCCGACGTAACCCGGCGGCGGTCCTACCAGCCGCTGGTAACTCTCCGGTGTCTGAAATTCCGACATGTTGAAGCGGACCAGCGCCTGGACATTACCCATCAGATATTCGGCCACTGCTTTTGCCAGCTCCGTTTTACCGGTGCCGGGAGGACCGACAAACATAAACGACACTTTCGTCCGCGAAGGATCACTCAAACCCAGACGCAGATTCTGTATCGACTTGGCCATCGCGTCCGTCGCGCGCTGCTGGTCATAGACGCGGTTCTCGAGGTATTCCTGCAGACCGGCCAACTTGGCGTGCTCCATCTCGCTGAGCCGCGCGACCGGAATGTTGGTCTCGCGCGAGATCACGTCCAGCACCGTATCCGCCCCAAGCATGATTGTGTCACCGGACTCTTCTTTGCCCTGCCCGCGTATATCCTGAAACGCGCTGTCCAGAACAGAGATCGCTTTGTCGGGAAAACGAAGCGACGGCATGTAGCGCTCGCAGTTGCTGACAAGCGAAGTGAGAGCGTCGTCCGTCACGTCAGCACCGTAATGTTCCTTGAATCTCGGAAGGTGTGACTTGAGCATCTCGACGGTGGCTTCCTTCGTCGGCTGCTCCAGCTTGACGACTTCGAAGCGGCGGACAAATGCGTCGTTCGTGCGGATATGACCTTCGAACTCTTTAGTAGTCGACGCCGCCATCATGCGAAAAGACCCCTTGCTGAGGTAGGGGTTGAACATGCCCAGCAGGTTGCTCGAGCCGGTAGCCGCCGCGTCGGCGAGTACATTCAGTTCGTCCAGAAACAGGACGATATCTTTGCGGACGATCGCTGCGTCAATGATCTGCTGGATTTTTTCTTCCAGCTGCCCCCGGTAACCCGCCCCCGCGATCAACGAACTGCACGAAATCTGGTAGATCTGTGTGTTTTTGAGCCATTCGGGCGCCTCGTCCGTCTTGAGCCACAGAGCGAGTCCCTCTACCAGCGCTGTCTTGCCGACCCCGGGGTCACCCACGATCAGCGGGTTGGGGCGCATCAGACGGCCGAGGACCCCGCCGATCTTGCGAACGTCTTCGATCCTGTGCTTGTACAGGCCGTCGTTATCTTTAACTGTTTCGGAAAGGTTGGTTCCGAAGCGCGCCAGGATTTCACCGAACTGTTTTGCAGCCGCTTTCGATACCGGCTTGGCCCCACCGGGTGTTTTTATGTCCAGTTCCGGGCCGGCCTGCGCTTCGCCCATCTTGACAACATCGAGATAGGCTTCGTCGAACGAAAACGGACAGCCCTTGAGCTCCGCGGTCACAAAACCCAGATGGACGCTGAGAATCATTTCGACGATGTCGAATTCGGTGAGCGGGCGCTCCAGTTCGCGCCCCTTGGCGATGACCACGTTGCCGGTTGCCGATTCTATGATCGCTTCGGTTGCGCCGGAATAACGCGTTGTGGATTTTTCGGCGAGGGGTGCCAGCCAGTTGATGGCATCTTCGGGGTCACACCCCTGCCTGAGAAGTGTGTTGTCCAGCATTCCGGATTCGAGTGCGGCCAACAGGATCTGGGGGCCCCTGAAATAGCGCTGGCTGAAACCCTGCGCTTTTACCTGAGCCGCTTCCATTAGCTTGAGACTCGATGCGTCGAGCCATCGATCGATATCAGAGAAGGAAGTCACCGCGCCTACCTCGCTGCTACGAGTGTTGAATTGCCGGGAATTTTAAAAACTGTAAGTCAGTCCTACCTGCCTTTGCACGGGATCGAAATTCCATCCAACCTGGTTCGTGCTTTCGCTGAGTGTTTTTTCGTATTGTTTTTTGTCACCGAAGTATTTGTACCACAAGTACCCCGTGCCGACGGCGGCGACGCCGCCGAGAACCAGCATGAGATTACTGGTCCCGAGCTTACTTTCATAATCGTCAAACAGCGCCTGGCACGCGGCCGGATCTCCGCCGTCGGCGACGCACTGTTCGTGTTCGTCAAACTTGCTGTTGGCGGATCCGCGCTCGATGATCCCGTAGACCAGCAGAGCCACGGTGACACCCGACCCGACCAGCGGCCACAGCATCTTGGGAGGCTCCGGCGGAACATAAATGGTCGCCTGCGTCAGTGTGTTTCCTTCCGGGCCGATCACATTGAGCATCGCCCTTCCCGCTTTTTTGGCGGTTACCAGGATGCGTTTGGTGTCGTCTTCCGGTTTGGACGGAATTTCGCTGCCCTTGACCAGGCCTTTCGGCTCCAGTTCGAGGGAGATGGCAAATTGGCTGAACGGTTTGTTGGACTGGATCACGAACGTTTCTGATTCACCGGCGGGAAGTTCCTTGTAGTCCGGTGTGACCGAGACGGCCAGTCCTTCGCGCACCGTAATCTGGCGTTCGGCCAGGACGTTGCCGTCCTTGTCGGTGACGGACAGCGTGACCGCGCCCGGCGCAACGGCGACCAGACGGTTTCCCTCGATCTTCGCATAATCGACCGGGTTCACTTTCACACCGAGGTCGGGACTGGACAGCCGCACCTTTTTCTGATTGGTGGCCTTGATGTAATACCGGGTGGATTCTCCGATGTCGAGGACTTCCTTGTCCACACTGACGGTTGCGCCTGCCGGCCGTAACCAGCGCGTACGAGATCTCTTGGCGGAGTCGTACAGCTTCGAACCCTTGAAGTAATTAACAATCTTGTCCGTGCGGTTGGGTTCGAGCATTTCGTAAATGATATTTTCAAATCGTCCGGACTCCGAGGCGATCGAGAAGTACTCTTTGAGCATTTCCAGAATCCGATCGAGCATCGAGTCGGAATAGGTATTGCCCGCCGACGCAATCTGGTCCTCCAGCGCCTGTATCGCCTCGCGCTGCTGTCCCATGTTGTAATACATATTGTGGATTTCTTCGTATTTCGCTTCCCACGACTGGGCAAACGAAATGGACGAAAAGACCATTACAAAGACCAGGCAAATCGGTATCGCCGCTATCCAGGGATTCCGAAGGTCCTTGATACGTGAGAAGTTCAT
>CAYUDF010000051.1:0-10117 GCA_964443465.1 uncultured bacterium | reverse complement strand
AAGAAGTCCAACGTACATATTGTGTGGACCAATGCGAATGATTGAACCGCTCCCCAATATCGTACTGAAATTGCGCAGCCCCACTCCAAAAAACGGATGGTCCAGAAACGCCTCCCAGGCGCCGAGCAACGCGACGTAGCGCATATAAAACGACCAGTCGTTCACCAGGGAGCTCGACAGATCGGTAATAGCGATCACGCGTACCCAGTAATATCGCGGGCTTAACAAAATTCCGATCACAAAGAGCAATATTATTGCCAGGCCGGTTTTTCTGCTTCTGACTTCGCGCAGCAGCACACCGACGATCACAACGGCGAAAGCAAAAAACGCAGCACGGGACAATGTCGCGAAAACTCCCGCGATCAACACAGTAATGCCCGCTATCCCGATTATCCTCAGAAAGAGATTCGGGGCGTGTTTCAGGTAGAAAACTCCAAGCGGCAGTACCGAAAGCATCAGAGCGGCGGCGTAGTTCGGATTCAGTTGCGTCCCGGAGAAACGCATCAGCTTCGCTCCACCGAGAACCGTCGCTCCCGGAGTAAGCCCCATCATCATGTTCATTGTGCCTAGAGACACCGTTGCCACTCCCCCAAAAAAAATCCATTTTCCGAGTTCGCGCAGGTCCCCCGGTGTTTTGACCACGTATGCGATAATCACGGTCAACAAGATCATTTTAAAAAGTACGCCAAGCGTGGCCACCGTTTGGCCATAGTCATGCGCCCACAGCACCGATTGCACGCAGAGCAGGACAAAAACCGATGTCGACAACCAGAACGATCTGTCTGTTACACGAAACTGGTCACCGCGCAACATTTCGAGCAATACAGCGGCGGCAGTTATTCCCGTAACCGCGACAGACGCGATAGCGGGCAAATAAAATCTCAGACCCGCGTATATGTAAAACACGACAAAAAATGCCCCGAATTTCGGGCGTGAAATAATCAGAGCACTAACGGCAAGACCGGCCATGGCCATGAGACCAAGCCTTGCCAGTGACATCAGACCCAGTAACCGCAGCGCGAGATATAGCGCGACGGGTAAAAGCGCCAGGACGAACAGTAACGCGTCCGTTTTTTTTGAAGGGAAAGTGTTACTGTGTGGATTCACAGGCACCTGCAGCTAGTTCTTGCGGCGAAACAAACCGGAAAAGTCGTCCCGAACGGGCGCCAGCACTTCGGCGACAGCCTTCGAACGCTCCCGGTTCTGACGCCAGGCGCCGATGAACAGTGCGAGAAACCCGCTCCAACCCAATCCCGCCAGAGCACCACCAACAATCATTATTTTTCTTTTGGGCCGGCTGCGGAGATTTGGCGCTGAAGCGAGGTCCATAACCTGAACGGTTGGGGTATCGCGGGCTTCCTCGATCCTGGACTTCTCGTACTCCTTGAGCAACATCAGATAGATTGTGGTCTCAACTTCTACCTTACGCTTCAGCCGCAGCATCTGCAGAGCCAGGTCAGGGATTTCTTCGAGCGTTGGCAGGTACGCGTGCAGCAGGTCTTTATCGTCCAGGTCGGTACTCAGCTTGAGTTTCTTGAGTTGCACGAGCAGTTCCTCGTACTCTCGTTTTTTCCTCTGGTACTCATCAGATGTCGGCGCCGTGTAGTGTTCCAGAATCTTGAGTTCGGTTTCGAGCGCGATGGCTTCCGCGGTAAGGTCGGTCACGATGGTCATGGCGGACCGGAGCTGTTCTTCGAGCTCCAGAGCCTGGTTTGACTCCTGGAATTCGTTCAGATCTGATTCCGCCCGGGCGAGCAACGTCTTGCGTTCTTCCAGTTGACCTTCGATAAAGGTGCGGGTTTTGGACGCACGTGAAATAGCAATTTCCCTGTTAAATTCGTCCAGCAATTCGATATACCGGTTGGCTATGGCCGCGGCTCTTTCCGGATCGCGGTCCTCGAAGTTGACAATAACCATCCCGTTTTCCAACAAGGTGTAGCCGGTGTGCGAACTCAACTCGGCCAGCGCATCTTCTATCAAGGCGATGCCGTAAACATTGAACAGATCAAATTCTTCGACCAGTTTTGTTCCGATGTACCGGCTTTTCATCATGTCGATATAAACCGTCTCGGGTCTCGCGCCTGACCCCATCGCCCCCCCCAACAACGGACCCTGCAGATTCTGCAACAGTTCGGAATACATTGAAAAACCCGCCTCGGGTTCGGCGGGGAATATAGTGGTTCGGGCCGTGAACCACTGGGGTAAAAGAAAACTGACGATCGCCACCAGAACTGATGTGATCACAGTGGCGGCAATAATGAACTTCCGCCACTCTACCAGCGTTTTGATTATGAACATATTGGTTGTTCGCCCGGCGCGCCGACTCAGCTTGCGCGTCTGGTCTTAATTCTTTATAACACGAACCTGTCTTGCCTTCTCCACCGGGTCACCGACGGGTTTCTCGACACTGCCCAGCCCAGAATCGTTGCCCTGATCGGCGGACACCCGCGTGCGCGTACTTTCCGCTTTTTCCCAGACTGCCTGTCGCTTGCCGCCAATAAACTTGATCAGCCCCACAAGCGCCGCGGCATTAACCATCGCAAAATAAAACGGTACGTAAAATATTTTCTTCGGCTTCCCGGAGTGTCTGAACCGGGAGCCCACCAGGGCAAAGCTGTAGAATACAACCTGGCACACGAATATCCCCGCGTAAAACGAAGACGTCGAGACGAGGACCGCGTTCGCCGCAAACGCCGTTAACAGATATACCCCGATCATCCACCGCAACAGTTTGTGCGATATGAACTGCCACCGGCGAAAACCGCGGATGCGGTGGCTCAGGACCGAATAACCGGTAAGACCACGCAAAATGATCCGGGTCTTTCGCTGAAATTCCTCCCGCCACAGTTCGGTTGTGTGTTCGATCGCTTCCGCGTGTGGTTCGTAAATAATACCAGCGCCGTTGGCCGCGATATCGATCGGAATCTGGAAATCATTGGCGACTTCCGGATAAAGGGTCTGGAACAAATCGCGACGAATCGCAAATATCGACCCGTTGGCTACAAGTACGCTGGAAAGTGTACTCTCCAGACGGCTGACCATCCCCTCGTATTTCCAGTATGCGCCCTCGCCCTTACCCACCGAAGAAGTTTTGCGGTCGGTGTACCGAAGCCGTCCGACGACACAGCCAATCGACGGATCGGAAAAACTCCGGACCAGCCGGCTGATCGCGTCTTCCGAGAACACAGAGTTGGCATCGGTGAACACAATTACGTCTTCCCCTCGCCTGGGAATAACGTCATTAAGTACGGCGCTTTTGCCGCGCCGTTCGTTGTGATGGACAATCTCCACCCCGTACTCGGCAAACCCCCGCGCGATCTCCACCGTTCGATCCGTCGAACCATCGGAGGCCACCAGGATCGTCAACTTATCGGCCGGATATTTCTGGGATATACTGTTCTGGATCTTGTCGTAAAGGACGTTTTCTTCGTTAAACGCCGAAATGATCAGGCAGACCGACGGTGTTTCTCCGTTGTCCGCCGGTTGCGGATGTTTCCGCCTGCCGAACTTTCCGATCAAGTACAGGAGTATGGGGTAACCAAAGTAGGAATAAAGAACTACAAAGATGCTGCCCCACAACAGTAGCTGCCACATAGTGAAACCAACTCCCAAGATGGAAAACAGTTACGACAATCTATCACGGTGTCCGAAATACGCTCAAGCGAAAATTAAGACGGCGCCCCAACCAATCACGTTGTATCGCGAGCGGTTGAAACTTCTGGGGTTGATAACAGTGGTGCGGTGGATCACCCTCCGGTAGCAAGGATAAGTAATAAACAGGGGTTGTTATAAATGAAGCAAAATCTGATCCGGATTTCAAGGGGTATACGTGGCATTGGGACCGGTTTGGTACCGAGGCGGGAATCCCGGACTGGGTCCGAAATAATAAATCCACGTAACTGGTTGAAACAATGCAAATTATGGTCAGTAGCCCGGATCAAAACGCGTCACACCATCTGTACGGAATCCCGCCCACAGTGCCGAGTCCGGGGCTACAAGCAGGCTGATTACCGCTTCGCCGCCCAGACCCTGCCCCGTCGTCAGCCACCGGAGACCTTCCTGTTCGATGATCGCAATCCCTTTCTCGGTCGCAACATACAGCCTTCCCGCGGGGTCAAACTGTATCGCGTGGATAGTGGGGCTCGACCGGTCCCAGCCGGTTTGTGCCGTTGAGTCGGCGGGGTCGTACCCGAAAGCGACCGTTTTCCAGCCGTCTTGTTCATCATAACCCCATATATTATAATCGGTTGCCGCCACCGGGATTCCGGCGGGTGACACGGACAGGTCCTGAACCGGCCTGTCGTCAAATACGGAACGGTCAAAATCTAACCAGCGGCCGCCGAGGTACCGCGCTGCGCCGCCGTCAGATCCAACTATCCACATCCCGCCGGAGGGGTGGGCACAAAAAAACCTGGCGCTGCCGGCTTTCAGTTCTCCGGCATCGGCAAGTCGCATCCATATCTGTCCGTCAAACCGGTGAACGGAGCCGTTTTCAACGCCCGCCCACAGAGCGCCCCTGGCATCAAAACCGATCGCCGAATAAACGGGTTCGCGTTGCTCCGGGCGCTGGGTGAACTCGACGTATGAACCATCCACGCTGCGGTAAATACCCCAGCGGGTAGCCGTCCACAGTTCGCCCGACGGCGAAACCGCGATATCGATGACAACGGGCGATGGGTGTTCGATCGAGACCGTACCGATGCCGTCGGTCAAACGGAGCAGATACGATCCGTTGAGCAGATATACCACGCCGCTGGAGTCAGACACGATGTCGGTCACCCGGCCGGAAGGCAATCCGGCGGGAAGGCTGAAACTGTTGATGACGTTGTCACGAATCGTTAGCACGGTCCCATCCGCCGACCCGAAAAACACGCTGCCCACTGTGTCGGCGCAGGCGCTGCGCCATCGGCGCTTGCCGTATATCGGATTGTCCTGGTCGACCTCCGTCCAGTGCCCGTTGCGATAAGCGGCGATACCGCCGTGACGGCCGCAGGCCCACAGGGTGCCCCGGGAATCCACAACAATTGCGGCGACTTCGTTTTCCGGGAAAAGATCACGGAACGTCACACGCCGGGCTCGAACCCCGTCAAATAGATAGACTCCCCGTCCGGCGACGAGCAGGTAATATCCGCCCTCGGACGCCGGTACGATCTGTGTAATCTCCGCCCGTGGGATGCCCGCTCCTGCCTGGAAGTTGACCCATACGCTGTCGCGAAACGCACACAATCCCATCGACGTTACAAAATAAAATGTGGTGTCGTCTTCCTGCACCATACCGAACACTTTGTCGTCCAGAAGCGTGTCTTCCCGCGTGACAACCCACGAAGAGTCCCGGTTGAGCACGGCCAGTCCCCGGCCATACGTGGAAAGATAGATGGTGTCGTCCAGACCAAAATCAATGCGGCGGATATGATCGAGCGGAGCGCCCGTAAACAGACCGGGGGACGACGGCGTAAAGACTTCAATGGTGTCCGCGTAGAACAGCGTCAGACCTGCGTCGGTGCCCACAAAAACGGTGTCGTTGCGTTCAGCGATTGCACGTACCGAATTTGACGGCAGCGAGGCGCCAACCCCCGTGTAACCGGCCAGTTCACCCAGTCCGAGGTCGTATATATACAGGCCACCGCTGGTCCCTACCCACAAAGAGTCGCCCACGCGATGAATCGCACGAATATCTCCATTGTGGCCGATGTGCTGAACCCCGCTTTGCACTGGGTCCGCAGGCGGGTTCGCTCCGGGCGGCGCCTGTGCAAGCGCTACGGCGGTTACGAGGATCGGGACTAAAAAGAGTAGTTTGCGCATGATTTTGTGTTTGCCGGTCGCCGGGATCGCCTCGGTGCCGACGCCGGATATAGTAACCAGCCGGGCACTTTCGGGCAACAGCAGATTTTGCTGGCCGGCTGTGCCGACGCCCGGTACGATTCGGGACGTCATGAAACTCGCCGTAATTGCCAATCCGTACGCCGGCCGAGGCCGCGTCCGTGACTTTCTTCGCATTTTTCTTCCCGAAGCCGAAGCAACCGGCCGGGAACTGTTGTTTTATACGTCGGAACGCCCGGGACATGCCACCGAACTGGCCCGCGAAGCCGCCGGCGCGGCCGACGCCGTCTGTATCATCGGCGGCGACGGCACCGTCCACGAAGTCGTCAACGGCCTCATGCCCGATCCCATACCGATCGTGGTAATACCGTCGGGATCCGGCGACGACTTCGCCAAACTGGTGTCGTGTCCGCGAACCGCGGCAGAGTTGTTCGCCGTTGTGGACCGGGGGCTGGGTGTGCGCCTCGACGTGCTGGATTGCGGCGTGCGCTATTGCGTCAACTCCGTCGGCCTGGGTTTCGAGGCCCAGGTGACCAAAAACAGCCGTTCGATAAAGCGGTTGAAGGGACTGCCGCTGTATCTGCTGGCGGTCGCAAAGGCGATGGCGGAGTTCCACTGCCCGGAAATGACAGTGACGGCAGACGATGGCAAACGGTTTACCGGCCCACGGCTGCTGGTCAGCGTCGGTAACGGAGTGAGCGCTGGCGGCGGTTTTTACCTGACGCCGGACGCCGTTCCGGACGATGGGTTGATCGACATCTGCGTGGTCGAAAAGATGGGACGATTACGCATGATGGGGTTGCTGCCGCTGTCACTCAAAGGTACACACACTTCACGCCCGCAGGTGTCGATGTACCGCACCCGCGCGTTAAACGTCGAATGCCCCGAACCGATTCATATGCACATCGATGGCGAATACATGGGCGATGATTTTTCGTCACTCGATTTCACCGTCCTGGACCGTCAACTGCCGGTCCTGTGCAAACTGGAACCACCGGGACTGTATTCCCAGCCCGTGCAGAAATTGCTGTGACAACCTATCGGGAAAAAGTGGACGATTTCGCAGGCGTGCTGGATCCCGGGTGAGAGGCGCCCACTCCCACAATGGATTTGTCGACGCGGAAACCTGTCCACCCGATCGCGCCGACGGAGCGCCCGTTAAAACATGGCGTGGCCGAAGCCCCGGCCAGCCGGGCTTCGCCCTGTTCACCGAGGAACAGATTGAGCACGTTGGTGTGGTCAAGGACCACGTCGATTCCGGCTTCGACGATGTAATCGCACAGTTCCCCGCTGCGAAGGGCGACCAGTGCATCACCGTTCACCTTGCCGTCCAGATTTATCACGCGGCGGTTGGAAAAATACCCGATGGCGCCCCCTTGAAAAACACCGATCGTTTCGCCCTCATCGGTGTTCTGCTCCACCCATAACGCGACGTCATAAAAGTGATAAACCCGCGTTGACCGGAAACCACTCGAAAGGCCCATATAAACCAGCCCCACAGAATACAGGACGACAAACCCGATGGCCGCCGTCCGCAACACGACCGGTTTCCGGGCCGTCCACACGACGACGTCGTTCAAAATACACGCGGCAAAAATAGTGGCGATAAAATAAACGGGATAAAAATAGCGGGTAAAAAAGAACGCGCCGAATATGTAGGACGAATACGCGGCAACCAGCATCACGGAAAACATGAGCAGAAACATGAGTTCCTGGCGCCGTGCCCACCGTGCCGAGATTCGAGTTCGGATGAGCCACACCAGAAAGATACCCAGCCCGGCCAGTCCGGCGAAATTCACAACAACGAGCAACCAGCCCGTCGCCGGCCCGCCACCCGTCAATTTTTCAACGGCCCTGAAAAAGACGTGGACCGGCGGGGACAGCTTGAGAATAGAGACCGCGTGTTCCACATGCGCCCAGACAAACGGCAGTCCGGGGCCGTTTTCCACCAGTTCGGCGGATCCCATTCCAAAAAACGGGGCGTATGCAATCGACAGAAACCGCGTCGCCAAACCACTTTCCTGCAGCGGGCTGCCCACTGTCGCGACGCTGAAGATCAACCACGGCAAATAAATCAGGAACGCCACCGCCGCGGCAAACCCGACACCCCTGAGCGACTCCCGCGACGGAGAACCGTCGCGGAAGCGCCGTCGCACAACCAGAAGAAAGTCCAGCGCCATCGCCAGTACAAAAAAAATGCCGTCGACACGCGCCAGAACGGTCAGCCCAAGTAACAGCCCCAGCTTGATATAATTTGTTCGCGAACAATCTGTCTCGTTGCGGACACGTGTGAGGTAGAAATAAACGCTCCACGCTATAAAAAACAGAATCAGCGCCGTTTCCAGTCCGTTGGCGGTCTGTCTCACGACCACCGGCGAGAAAACCCACACCAGCGCCCCGACCAACGCAACCGCGTCACTGGCATATCGCCGTACAATCAGAAACAGAAACACGGCCGTGACGACGGTCAACAGCGCAAGAAGGGTCAGCGCCGCATAAATCGGCGCAATTCCGTCGGGCGCGAACCATTTGTAGAACGGGACCAGGGTGAAGACGTAAAGGGGTTGAAATCCGTTGGTGGGAGTCGTGCCGTCAAAAGTGGCGCCTCGCCCGTCTGCGATATTACGGGCGATCTGGAATGCGTAAAAACTGTCGTCGTACAGGTATCCGTTCTTGGCGAGCGTCGAAAAATCCTGCCACGAGACAGACAGGTGCAATGCTAGCGCCGCAACGACCAGAAGTAAGGCCAATACGATGGTGGAGCGTTTCAAGATGATACAGCTTTGTTGTTAACAGTCTTTGCCCTTGTTATCCTTCGTGAAATCGGACGTCTGCCAGATAATTAACCGTCCAACCCTGCCAACTTATTGTTTTATCGTATCTAACGACTCCCCGTGATTTCTTATAGTACCTTAAAATCCCGCGATTGTCAATCGGGCCGGGAGGCCGTACATCGCATACGAAAGGGCAAATCGACCGCCTTAAAAAACGATTTCCAGCTCTTTTTCGCCGTTTGGTTCGATGAAAATGAAAGGAATCGGATCATCCAGACGGTGAACGGGCCGAATATTGGCGGCGCCGGAGACCTTCAGTCCCGGAATCCAGTGATAACGAATAAAATAGCCCGTCGAATTCCCCGAACCGGAGACATCGAAATGGTTCATGGTGGCGGACACAACGGGTTTTGTGTTTAGAGATATCCACCCCGTATCCCATAACGCATACGGAGGTTGGGTCCAGTCGGGCGATTTTCCAAGGAGATTCCACATGACGGAGGTGGACGACGTCGTGGCGGTCACGACCCACCGGATACCGTACAGATCGAGGTATTGCTCCAGCGCCCCGGACTCCCACTGACTCATCGGTTTTCCGAACGTCTGCTCCCAGCGAAACGTACTGAAATAATGGAGCAGGTAGGTGTGCGGATAAGGACCGCCGATCTGTTCCACGCCGGTGGCCAGCGGCAACAACGCGGGTAGATGGATGTCGCCGTAGTGCATCGCCTCGCAGTCCTCAATCATCAGCCGGCCTGGCGGCGACACACGCGACGTCACCGCTTTGACCAGCGAAGCCACATTCGCCGGATAAGTCGTTTTGAGCGTATGCCGGTAAAAAGATTTCGACTCCAGCAGCGACAGTGGAAGCACGGCAACCACCAGGGCCAGTAATCCGGCCGTCTTGAGAGAGTCTCTAATCCCGGTGCTGCGAAAACGGGAGGCAAAAACCGCGGCCAGCCAGCGCAACCCCACACCGGACAGCGGCGCCAGAAATACAAAAGCAGGGAAAATGAACCTGCCCGGTTCCAGGTGTTTGATCCCGGGTATATGGGTTCCAGCGCCGGTCACGACAAACAGAAACAGCGCGCCCGCCGCCGCGGGAAACACCGTCGCCAATCGTTTGTCCCGACCAGCCCGGATCACGCCCGCCACCGACAACAGAATCATCGCGACGGCAATCAGGCAGGTCGGCTTGATCAATAATTTCGTGAGACCGGCCAGACCGTCGACCTGGTAGTAGATCGCTGGCAGAAGATCACTGCCGAACAGGCCGGCGCCGGCAACGCAGACCCTGCGAGCGACAATGAACCAGGAGCCGCGCTAGCGCGCGCGGAGCGCCCCATCGATTTGCGCACCGCGGCGTTGGTGGCGGCCATCGAGCGTCTGGCTCGGGTAACTTTGCAGCGTGGTATCTGTCCCTAAGCACAGACCAGGATTCTGCGCGGGACGCCTCGACCGGCGCTGTGTTGAAAAGCGTGGCACATTCTGGACGGTCTCTTGGTGTGTGGTAACAACAAGAG
>CAYUDF010000050.1:0-10120 GCA_964443465.1 uncultured bacterium | reverse complement strand
GGCGGACCGCTGAACAGGATGTAAAGTCGCATGGTGTCGGCGCCCATTCGGGTGATGAGGCCTTCCGGACTGACCACGTTGCCCTTGCTTTTGGACATTTTGAGGCCGTCCTTGCAGATCATGCCCTGGGTGAACAGGCGGGCGAATGGCTCCTTGAAGCTGACCAGTCCCTGCGAATGGAGGAATTTCACGAAATAGCGGGCGTACATGAGGTGCAGGATGGCGTGTTCGACACCCCCGATGTACTGGTCCACGGGCAACCATCTGTCGACCAGTTCCCTGTCGAACGCGGCTTTTTTGTTGTTCGGGCTGAGGTAGCGCAGGAAGTACCAGCTCGAGTCGACAAAGGTGTCCATGGTGTCGGTGTCGCGTTCGGCCGGTTGTCCGCATTTCGGGCAATCGACGATACGAAACTGGTCGTTTGTGGCCAGTGGACTTTTGCCGTCACCGGTGGGTTTAAAATCAACCACGTCTGGAAGCAGAACCGGGAGGTCGGATTCGTTGACAGCGACGGTTCCGCACGACGGACAGTGAATCATCGGGATGGGTGTTCCCCAGTAGCGCTGGCGTGAGACCAGCCAGTCTCTCAGGCGATAGTTGATCTTGCGCACGCCGATACCGGATTTTTCGAAATCATCGGCGACCTTGTCGAAACCTTCCAGACTTGGTGTTCCGTCGTATTCGCCGCAATTGACCATCAGGCCCTCTCCCGTCCAGGCGGCATCGGGCAGCGTGGTGTTACCGTCTTCGGGCCGGATCACTTCGCGAATCTCCAGGCCGTGTTCCGTAGCAAAGTCGAAATCTCGCTGGTCGTGCGCCGGCACCGCCATAATCGCGCCGGTGCCGTATTCCATCAGCACGTACGGCGCGACGTAGATCGGTATGTCTTCTCCTGTTTTTGGATTGATGCAGAAGGCATCCATAAAAACGCCTTCCTTGCCGGGGTCCGTCCGGGTTTTACCGCTGCGCTTGTCGGCGATGAATCGGTTAACCGCTTCGGAAATTTCCTGCCGTCGCGGGCTGTTTTCCATCATCGCTTTGACTTCGGGGTGCTCCGGTGAGATGACCATAAACGTCGCGCCAAACACGGTGTCCGGGCGTGTCGTGTACACACGCAACGACCCGTCGCTGTCCTTCAGGCGAAAATCCATCTCCAGACCGTGGCTGCGGTCGATCCAGTTTCTCTGCATGGCAACCACCCGTTCGGGCCAGTCGTCCAGAGTGTCGAGGTCATCCAGCAACGGGTCGGCAAAATCTGTGATTTTAAAAAACCACTGTTTCAGGAACCGATCTTCGATCAGGGTGCCGCACCGTTCGCAACCGCCTTCCACAACCTGTTCATTTGCCAGGACTGTTTTACAGGACGGGCACCAGTTGACCGAAGCCGCCTTGCGGTATGCGAGCCCTGCTTCGAACATTTTCAGGAACATCCACTGCGTCCACCGGTAGTATTCCGGGTCGCACGACGCCACTTCCCGCGTCCAGTCGTAAACAACCCCCCAGTCATAGAACTGGGTTTTCATCTTGGCGATGTTGTCACGCGTCCATTGGGCCGGGTGAATGTTGTGTTTGATCGCGGCGTTTTCGGCGGGCAGACCGAAGGCGTCCCAACCCATCGGGGCCAGGACCTCGTAACCTTCCATTTTCTTGAAGCGCGCGAGGGCGTCACCGATCACGTAGTTCCGTCCGTGTCCCACGTGGAGTTCACCCGACGGATACGGATACATCATCAGACAGTAATACTTGGTCCGGTCCGATTCCGGGTCCAGCTTGAACAGCTGCATTTCTGCCCAACGGGCCTGCCATTTTTTTTCGATTTTTTCGTGAGGATATTTTGACATCAGTTGTCCCCGAAATCGACGAACACGTGAAACTCCTCGCCCACCTGGTCGACCTTGGCTGTGGCGCCGATTTCCGCCACGTATGCGTTGAGGTCTTCGGCTGCTTCGGTGTTGCTGACGACCACCCGGAGGGACCGGCGTGGATTCTCCTCCAGCGCCGTTTTGACCATCAGGCGGGGCCCCGGGGCAGATAATCCCCGTGCGTTGATTTTCAGTTCGTTTTCGTCGGCCATTTTCTGTTTTCCATTCGTACAACATGTGACACGCCGGAAATCCTCGGACTTTCCAGCTGTCTGCAATAAGTGATTGTTATCAGGTACTTTACAAGGTGGCGCCGGGAGAGGCAAGTGTTTTTCCGACGTGGGACGCCAAAAGCGCTTCCTCGATGATGTGCTTTGAAACCAGCTGGCTGGTTTTCAGTTTCAAATCCGCCCACCGGAGGTTATGTAACAGATTATCCAGCGCGGGCGCTTCGATCCGTTTCGACTGTTCGAGCAGTTTGCCGGCGTAAAAAGATCCGACCGGCGGTGTCATCATCCCGCCCAACGCCTGTTTGTTACTGGCCCGCCGTCCGTGTTCCGCCGTCAGGGACTGGACCTGCATCAACAGGACAACCCGTTTGAGCAGCATGCCCAGCATCACAACGGGCTCTTCCCCACCGTCGATTAGACGGTTGACGCTGCGGATCAATACGGCCGGACTTTTTTTGTCCAGGTTATCCAGCAGTGAAAACAGGCTCTCGGTACGATACCTTCCCACAACAGACGTGACCAGTTCCCTGTCGACAATTTTCTCGTCGCCGGCAGCCAGCTTTATCTTGTCGACTTCGTTGATCAGGTCGATCAGCTTCGGGCCAACCGATTCGGCCAGCAGGGCGAGCGCGTCCGGCCGGACATCAAACCCGTCGCGCTTGAACCGCGACTTTACCCGCTCCGCCGTCTCGGCATCATCCAGGTGCTCAAATTTGAAGGCCAGTCCGCGCTTTTGCGCCAGCTTCTCCAGGTTCTTCATTCTCGCCGTGTCCAGCTTTTCATCGGGTGTTTCCACCACAAACACCAGCGAGTCGTCGGTACTTCCGGCGCTTTCGATCACAAAATCCTTGTTCGACGTGGACAGCTTCTTAAAATTCCTCAGGATCAAAACGCGTTGATCGGTAAAAAGCGGAAAACTTCCCACGCGGTCGCTGAACGCGGGACGGTCAAATTCGTCGCCGTAAACCACGTCGAGGTTAAACGCGCGGTTGTCGCCGGACAGTACGCGGTCGAGGAGCTCGCGTATGAATTCCTTCTTCAGGTGTTCTTCCGGACCGTAAAGGAAGTAGAGCGGATAAACCGTCCCCTTCTTCACGGACTCGAATAATTTTCGATATTTTTGAAGTGTTGTTCCCAGCGGACTACCAGTCCTGCACGGTGAGGTTGAGGATTCGTTCGGTTATTTCTGTGATTGCCTCGTCTACGGCGGCGTCAAACGTCTGGGTGTCTTCGTCGGCAACATCCACAAAATACGACCCGTCGCCGCTGATCACCTGGTTCGACCAGATGGGCTCGTTGGTCCGGCGGTTAAACAGCGAGATGTTCACCTTGACCACGACGTGGTATTCCTCGGCGTTTAACTCGCTGTTAAAAGAAAATGGGCGGTTTATGAATTCAACTATTTCACCGGTGAGTACGGCATCGGCGGAGTTTTCGTCGGAAACCACGTCCAGCGTATTATCAAAGATGAGGTTGTTTATGATTCGTTCGGTAACCGTAATCTCGAGGTTCGGTTCGGTGGTCAGGTTTTCAAAAAAGGGGACGTGAAGCGACTTGATGTCTTTTGCCGTCCGCGAACTGGTACCGTAATAGCCGCACCCAACCAACAGGCAGGCCACCAGTAGTCCAGCCAGGACAACGAGCTTATCAGGACAGCGGATTTCCATTTTTATCGACAATGTTAAAACTTTTCATCCGGTAACGAAGCTTGTCACGTTTCATGTTGAGCAGACGCGCCGTTCTGCTCTGGTTCCAGTCCGTCTGGTTGGACGCCTTGACAATCAGTTCCTTTTCGAGCTGTGCGATGACGGAGTCGAAATCTATACCGTCTTCGGGCAGGTCCTGCGACAACATGTTGTCGATTTTGCGGCCAAAGGTGCTGTCTTCCATGTGAGAGGCGGAAAACGGCATATATTCTCCGCGGAGCACCGGCCCCTGTTCGAGCAGGACCACTCTTTCAATGACGTTTTTCAGTTCACGAATGTTACCCGGCCACGGGTACGCCAGCATCATTTCCCGCGCTTCGTCGCTTATTTCCTCAAAGTCTTTATTAAACTTTGTATTAAAATTGTTGATGAAATAACTGACGAATTTCCACAAGTCTTCCTTACGGTCACGAAGCGGCGGAATATACAGCGGGACCACTTTCAGGCGGTAGAAAAGATCGGCGCGAAACCGGCCTTCATCCACCTCTTTCTGGAGATCCCGGTTGGTCGCACTGACCACCCTCACGCTCACGTGAATATCCGACGTTCCGCCCAGCCTGCGGAATACCATCCGCTCCATGACGCGGAGTAGCTTGACCTGGATCGTCAGGCTCATTTCCCCGATTTCGTCCAGGAACAGGGTCCCCCGGTTGGCCATCTCCATAAGCCCCTGCTTCTGCAACTTGGCGTCTGTGAACGCGCCTTTTTCGTAGCCGAACAATTCGCTTTCCAGCAACTGTTCGGGCAGGCTGGCGCAGTTGATGTCGAGGAAAGGTTTTTCGGCGCGATTGCTGTAACGGTGAATGAGGCGGGCGATCACTTCCTTGCCCACGCCGCTCTCGCCTTCGATGAGTACACTGGTGGTGTCGCTCTTGGCCACCTGTTCCACCACGTTGTACACCTTTTTCATGGGGGGGCTGTCCCCCATGATGTAATCGAATCCCACGTCGGGATCCATCTGGCGCTTCAGTTGCAGCACCTCGCGGCTGAGACGTTCGCTCTTCAGACCCTTCTGGATCGCCATGAGCAGCTGGTCCAGGTTGATCGGTTTGCTCACAAAGTCGTACGCGCCAGCCTTCATCGCGCTGACGGCCGTTTCGATGTCGCCAAAAGCCGTAATCATGACGACACAGATTTCCGGAAAAATCTCCTTCGTTTTGCGGAGAACTTCCAGGCCGTCCATATCCGGGAGCTTCAGATCCAGCAGAATCAGGTCGGGCATCACCTGACGCGCTTTCTCAATGGCTTCGGCACCGGTCTTTGCGGTTATTGTTTCGTAGCCTTCCTGCGTAAGTGTTTTTTCCAGGAAAAATCGAATCGTATCCTGGTCATCCACCAGCAGGATGACTGACTTCATTTGTGTCTCCATGTCGTACCTGCGCTACCGGTAAATAAACTGTAAAAACTGTTCCTGATTCAATCTGACTGTCGACGTAAATATACCCGCCGTGGCGCTCCACGATGCTGTGTGTCACATACAACCCCAGCCCGGTGCCCCCGGTCTTTTTCGAGAAAAACGGCTCGAAGACTCTCGACTTTTCTTCTTCGGTAAGACCGATTCCGTTGTCCCGGACCTCAATGATAACAAAATCCTGAACTGCGTCAAACAAAACGTCTTTTACGTCTTCCGGGTACCAGAAAGTGGTTGTCACGGTGCCGCCGCTATAACTGGCCTCTATCGCGTTCTTGAGGAGATTAATCAAAACCTGGGTGATCCTGTCGTCGTCCAGAGTCACCGTCCTTTGATCGTCGGGAAACACGGTCTCAATGGTCACAGACTTCTGATTGGCCAGTTCGCTCATACCGGCGATCGCGTTTTTGATCAACGTTTCCAGCTCGGTATCCTCAAATATCAGGTCGCTGATCCGGACGACATTCATCAGGTCACCGATGAGACGGTCGATCCGGTTGACTTCGTCCAGAATGAACTTGATATTTTCATGCTGGTCGTCGGCCACCTTACCGGCTCTTTTGAGGTACTGAATGCCCGCGGCGATACCGGTCAGCGGGTTCCGGATTTCGTGGGCGATACTGGATGAGAACCGCCCCAGCGCGGCCAGCTTGTCGAGGTGGACGATCTGTTCCTCCATGCGCTTGATCCGGGTGATGTCCAGGAAAATAGCCAGAACCCCCTGGATCTGCTTATTCTCGTCCTGCAGAAAAGTGGTGTTCAACACGATCGGGTCGGTTTTGCCGTCTTTTTTGTTGAGCAGCGCCTCCTGCTGGTAACTCCGCCGGCCGGTCTGAAGGGTCCGCTTGACAGGGTTTCCGTCGGCCTCCTGTATTTTGTCGCTGATCAGTTCTGAGACTTTCATTCCGACCAGTTCGTCCTGCGAGTACCCGGTAAGCTCAACGGCGGTCTGGTTGGCCAACATGATGTTGCCATCCACATCCACGGTGAGCAGGCCGTTCATCATCGAGTTGATGACATTTTCCCGAAAACCCTCTTCCTGGCGAAGCTCCTGAAACAGCCGCGTATTCTCCAGCATCGTGCTCAGCTGAACGGCGAGGGTTTCCACCGATACGAGATCCACCTTGCTCAAGGACGCCGCCTTGAAACCGTCCGTAACCCCCAGCACACCCAGTATGGGCACCCGCCCGCAGGCCGGGCACCGGTATTTCGCCACCGCGGCCGTCTTTTCTTTCTGCACCTGGTTCATCTTGAGGATGCACTCGCTCTTGAATCCGCAATCCTGCGTCGCGTTGCTCTTGACGAGCGGGACGATGACGTAAGAGTTCATCGTGCTGTCGGGGAAAATTTCGGCGCCGTCCAGCGTTCCGATCTTGTGCATCTCGGGGTCGCGTATGAGCAACGGCTGGTGCATCTGGACGCCCTTTTTGAGCAGTCCGTCGAGATCGTCGAGGCGCAGCATCGTTTCGTCGTAACTGTTTCCGCTGGCCGTATCACGGAACGTGTAGAAATTAAACGACCGGTTTTCGTCGCGGTAGATACCGACAAACAGTTCTCGGTACCCCAGCCCCTTGGACAGAAAGTTGATCACCGCGTCGACAACCTTGGTTTCGTCAAGGGACGATACCAGGGTGAGACCGATTTCCTTGATGGACAGTAACTGGATGTTTTTTTCGACCAGCTGGAAGTTCTTCCGTTCGAGCTCGGCAACAACTTCCTTGAAAAACTTGTGGATGACCCGGTCTGGGTCGCGGTCCTTGATTTTGGCGATGTCGGGCAGCAGGTTGCTCTGGGTCTGCCGGATCGCTTCCAGGATCGAGCGGTAACGGCGCCAGCGCAGCCTTGATTCCGCCACATAGTGAATTGTTACGATCAGGACGGCGACGGGCAGAAAAATGTACCACGGGGTGAATCTGGCCAGCGGAGCAAAAAACACTCCGTACAGAACGATCCTGAAGAGGATCTTTCCACTGTGTTGCCCGAACAGTTCACGCAGCCCCACCACTTACACGCTTTCTATCTTGTAATATTGCAGTATATTGCGACGATTACTTAAAGCATTACATCTACAGACACCGCACGCTGGCCTCGATTCCCATCTCCCGAATCCGGGTCCTGATTTCGTCCTGGTAAACCGGATTCATCACGATGATATCGTCCGGCTGATATTCGGGCAGAAATTCCGGCGGCACGATCTCCGCCCCGGTACCCGCAATATACTTGCCATGTTTGCTGGGACTGAGGTCCACGGCAAACTGCACCCCGCGGCCGGAATCCAGGAGATTCAGAAACGTCACACCTTTTGAGCCGGCCCCCCAGATGACGGTCTTCCGCCCTTCCCGCTTCGCTCTTTCCAGCTCGGCGGCCCAGGTCTGGAACAGGGTTTTTGTTTTGTCCGAAAATCCGGCGATCTGGGATTTCAGTTCCGTAATATCGCCCGGGGAAGCCTCCACGGCCCCGTCGCCCGAACCGGACGTTCTGGCGTGAATCCCCAGGTATTGCCCTTCGAATTCTTCCCCCAATTCTATCTTGTCAAAGCCGTTTTGGGCGAACAGAATCGACGCCGATACGGGGGTGAAATAGCTGGGGTGTTCATAAATAACATCCCACACAAAAACGTTCCGGATGGTGTAGGCGCCGTTGGGAACCTCAAAAAAGACCGGTACGCCGCCCCGGTTCCCCAGCCCGGCGGATATCCGGTCCAGCAGGTCGGACGGTTTTTCTATGTGTTCCAGGACGTGCCGGCAACTGAGAAAGTCGCCGCCGTGCCCCGCGTATTGCTCGGAATAGTAGTCGGCTGTTATCACGATGTCGTCGCCGAGCGATTCGAAATCCTCACGGTCTTCGAAACTGGGGTCGTATCCCCTGCCCCGGTTGGGTCCGGTTTCACACAGCAGCTTCAGGAAATCACCCTTGCCGCAACCGACGTCGATCACCGTTTTACCGCGCAGATCGTGCTTGTTCACCAGCGAGGCGGCCAGGCCCTCGGCGTACTGCTGAAACTTGCTCGAAAAATGCAGGCAGTTGTCGTAGCGGGGGGTATACCTCACCAGTTCGGGATCAAATGCCGCGTTGAATACAAATGAGCACCTGTTACAGAAGCGCAGTTCGATATCACCCTTGTCGCAGTTGACGGCGGCGTCCCGGGTGTCCCACAACACGTTGCAGAACACCGGCAGTTGCGGCATGGAAAGAATACCCGTGGTCCCGTCCTCCCCGCAAACCGGGCAGGCCGCCGTGTCGTATTTGTAAATCGCCGGTTGATTCATTACAGCGCCACAATCTCCGGTTCAAGCCCCATATCCGCCAGTTGATTCCGGATCTCTTCTACATAGATCCGGTTCATTACGATAACAACCTCCGGATTGGTCGACTTCAAGTGCTCGGGGGACTTTATCTCCCTGCCCAGCCCCGGAATAAATTTACCACGCCGATGGGGATTGATATCAACCACACAATCGATTTCGGCGTTCATCCCGATCGTCGTCAGAAACGCCACGCATTTAGAACCGGATCCCCAGATAGCGGGTTTCCGCTTCTGTTCGTGCATAACGGTGATGTCTTCTCTCCACTTGTCCAGCACCCCCGGAATGCGCTGCGCGTACTGCTGTGCCAGGTCACTCATCTCGCTGGCCGGTTCTTCCAGTTCGAGCGGCGCCCCCGACTGCCCGCCGGCGGCGGCGGGTTTCGCGTCCACGATCAGGTACTGGTCGTCGTATTCCAGCGCGAGGCCAAATACGTCAAAGCCGGTCTCGCTGAACAACCGCGCCGCCGACCCGGGTGAAAAGTACGAGCAGTGCTCATAGTAAATGTCTTCGAAAGCCATGTCCCTGACAACGCGTTTGCCATCTGGAATCTCAAAAAACACACCGGTGTCTTTTCTGTCCTTTATGGAATTACGAATCGTGGTCATGAACTGGTTGGTGTCGTAGATGTGTTCCAGTGTATGACGGCACATGATCAGGTCTCCGACGTACTCCGAGTATTTTTCGGAATAGTAGTCGGCGATCACCGTGATCCGGTCCGTTATGGAACTGTCGATTCTTTCTTTTACGCAGGTCGGGTCGATACCCACACCCTCATTTTTTCCCAGTTCACAAACCAGGGCCAGAAAATCGCCCTTGCCGCAGCCGATTTCGACAACCCGTTTGCCGTTCAGACCGTATCTTTCCACAACATCTTCCGCAAGCTTCCGGGCAAACGTATTAAACGTCGGAGAGAAACTCTGCTGGTCTTCATAGGCGGATGAATACGCGGAATATTTACTATCGAACACGACGTTGGAAACAAATCCGCACTTCGAGCACAAACCCAGCTTCAGGTCATCGGTGGGAAACGAGCGTGATTCGTCGCGGGATCTCAACATGAGACAGCTGTGCACCGGTATGTTGTCGACTTCGCAGAACACGGCCATATCGCCGGTACCGCAGCTGGGGCATTTGTCGTTTATTCGCATAGTTGTATTTACTCCTTGAACGGGATCGGGGTCGATTGTTTTTACATATTGGAATAATTCAGCCACACGTGGAGATGTTTGTACTGCCTCCACGCTATCGAAACAATATCCAGGTCCCCGTCGCCGTCCAGGTCGCACAAACGCGCGCCGAGGTGGCTGGAACGGGGTGAAATATCAACGGGCCGCGCAATCCAGCGCAGACCGTTGCCGGTGTTTTCATATACAACAGTGAGGTTGTCCGGCGCGCCGTTTTTGTCCCTCTGGTCGGTATGTTCCGCGGCTACGATATCGATGTCACCATCGCCATCCATATCGGCCACTTCCATGCTGTTGACCGAACGCAGCAGTGCGACTGTCCGGCGTTCCCACGGATCCGCGACGGGGTCAGCCGGACCACGGTACCAGTAGATCCGTGCGTTGTAGGACCAGTCCTGGGTTTCTTCGGAAACCACAAC
>CAYUDF010000049.1:0-10120 GCA_964443465.1 uncultured bacterium | reverse complement strand
TGGACAAGGACCTTTTTCCGCTGGGCAGCTGTACGATGAAGTACAACCCCAAAATCAACGAAGACATCGCGGCCCTGCCTGGATTCAGCGGACTGCATCCGGAACAACCGGCGGACGACATACAGGGCGCCCTGCATGTGATGAACGAGCTCGAGGAAAAGCTCGCCGTCATCGCCGGTATGGACGCCGTCTCTCTGCAGACCGCCGCCGGTGCGCAGGGCGAACTGCTTGGACTGATGCTGGCCAGGGCATACTTCGACGACAGGGGAGAAAAAAGATCTATGGTGCTGGTGCCCGATTCGGCGCACGGCACCAATCCGTCCAGCGCGGCCGTTGCCGGTTTCCGCGTTAAAACATTTGCGTCGGGCGAAGACGGGCGTGTCAGCGTCGAGAACCTCAAAAAGGTGCTGGACGACGACGTCGCCGTGCTCATGCTGACTGTTCCCAACACGCTGGGATTGTTTGAATCGCAGATCGGGGAAATCACCGAACTGGTTCACAAACGGGGCGGTCTGTGTTACATGGACGGCGCCAATCTCAACGCGTTGATGGGGCGCTGTAAACCGGGTGATCTCGGTTTTGATGTCATGCATTTCAACCTGCACAAAACTTTTTCCACACCACACGGTGGCGGCGGGCCCGGCTCGGGTCCGGTGGGCGTGAAGTCCATACTCGAACCATATCTGCCGGTGCCGAGGGTCAGGGAAAAGAACCGCAAATATTCGCTCGATTACGATTTCCCTAAAACAGTCGGTGCGTTGCACTCATTCTACGGCAACTTCGGTATCTATCTGCGCGCACTGGTCTATATCAACCGGCTGGGCGCCGAAGGTATCCGCCGCGCGAGTGGCGCGGCCGTACTCAACGCGAACTACCTCGCCGCCGCCGTATCGGATCTCTACCCGATTCCGTATGGCGACCGGTGCATGCACGAGTTCGTCGCGTCGGGAGAAATATTCAAGAAACACGGCGTTCGTACACTTGATGTGGCCAAGCGTCTTCTTGATTTTGGTTTCTACGCGCCCACGGTTTATTTTCCGCTGATCGTGCCAGAAGCCCTGATGGTGGAGCCGACGGAAACGGAAGGCAAGGAAACGCTCGACCGTTTCGTCGCAGCCCTGCAACAGATCGCAAAAGAAGCGGTTGAATCGCCGGACGTCCTCCTCGATGCGCCGCACGATACACCCGTACGGCGACTGGACGAAACGGCTGCCAATCGCCACCCTGTTATCGCAGTTCCGCGCGAATCTTCCTGATCGGAGCGGAGCGGCAAAGGTGAGGTGCCCGTGGCGAGATTCGTTTTTCGCAGAATCGTCCACGCCTTCGTTCTCGTTGTTATCATCGTATCGGTCACTTTTTTTGCCGTTCACCTGGCGCCCGGCGACCCGCTGAGCCGTTACTTCAGTTCCGAAATCGACCCCCAGTTAATGGACCGCGTTCGCTCCCAGCTCGGACTGGACGATCCCGTGTATGTTCAGTACGGCCGGTGGCTGTGGAGTTTTGCTCACGGCGATTTCGGTATCAGTCTCGCCGAACACAGGCCCGTTTCCGATATCCTCGGCGAAACGATTCCGCGCACGCTTCGACTGACGGTGGTGGCGTTTCTGGTACAGATGCTGGTCGGCGTCGGGATGGGAATGATTGCCGCGTGGAAGAGGCGCCGAGCGCCCGACAGGATTTTGTCGACAATGGCGATGATTGTTTATGCCGTGCCCGCTTTCTATCTGGCGTATCTGCTTATCACTTTTTTCTCACTGTATCTGGACTGGCTTCCGACCTCTGGAATCCAATCGATCGGGCTGGAAAGCCAGACCGGCTGGCGGGTATTTACCGACCGCTTCGCTCATGCCATGTTGCCGGTTACCGTCCTCGGTCTGGCCAGCGCCGCCGGCCTGATGCGATTCACACGAGGGAGCGTGATGGAAAGAATCGGGGATAATTACATCCGTACAGCCCGGGCGAAGGGGGTTGGAGAAGGAAAGATCGTGTGGTGGCACGCGTTCAGAAACGCACTTCCACCTATTCTGACAGTTATTGGCCTGAGTGTGCCGTTTCTGCTCGGTGGGGCCGTGGTGGTGGAGAAAGTATTTGCCTGGCCGGGTATGGGAGCCCTGCTCATTGACGCCATAACCGCAAGGGACTATCCGGTTGTGCTGGCAGTCAATTTTATTGCCGCGTGTCTGGTGATTCTCGGAAATCTGCTGGCGGACGTTTCCATGTTCCTTGTTGATCCGCGCATAAAACTTGCATCGTCCCGGCAGGAACCGGGTCTTTTGTAGGGGGCCAGGGAGGCCCGGTAGTGTGGCGAACCGTATAAGCAACAAATTATTAAGGTATTTACCCGGTGGGACAGCCCGTTCGCGCCGTGGTTTCAGCCTGCTTTTCGCCGTATTTTTCTATCTTTACGCCCTTGCTCTGGCGATACGCGGTGGAATACTGGCGGCGATGTGGGATGGCCGTATGTGGAGCGGGAGAGGCGAATCGGTTTTTATTGTGGTGGCGGGGGTGATGTTGTACGCGGGCAGCGTGTTACCGAACCTGGTCGGAAGCCGGTCGGGCCGGTCAACGGGATATTTTCGCCGGTTTCACGCGAACCCGGCGGCGAAAATCGGCCTGGTGATCCTGTTGGCGCTGGTGTGTATGGCGATTCTGGCGCCGTTATTGACGGTCAGTGACCCGGTAGCGCAGGATTCGCCCGCAAAAACCCGTTACCAGGCGCCGTCGGCGGCGCATCCGCTGGGCACGGACAAGTTTGGCCGGGATATATATTCGCGGCTGTTGTACGGCGCTCGCGTGTCGTTGTCGATCGGAGTCCTGTCGGTGATTATCGCCGTGGTACTCGGACTGGCGATCGGGCTGGTAGCCGGTTACACCGGCGGATGGGTGGACGGCGTCCTGATGAGATTCGTGGACGGGTTTCTGTCGTTTCCGCGGTTGTTGTTCGTACTGACGCTGCTGGCGCTGTTTTCGAATTCGTACGTTCTGCTGATATTAATGATATCGGCGACGGGTTGGATGGGGATCGCGCGTCTGGTGCGCGGTGAGACGATCCGCCTGAAGAAGCAGGAATTTGTCCAGGCGGCGGTAGCGACCGGTCTGGGCAGGATCCGGGTCGTCACGCGGCACGTATTGCCCAATTCGATCGGGCCGGTGATTGTGGCGGCGACTCTCAACGTAGGGGCTGTGATTCTTCTGGAGTCGTACCTGTCGTTTCTCGGGTTGGGCGTTCAGCCGCCCTGGCCGAGCTGGGGGGCGATGGTATACGACGGGCGTGAAATGTTGATGGATGCGTGGTGGGTGAGTGCTTGTCCGGCTGCGGTTATCGTGGTGGCGGTGGTCGCCTGCAACATGATCGGCGATGGTTTGAGCGACGCGCTGGATGTCTCTTCCGAAACCGGCTGATTGAAAGCGCTTGACCGGCCCGGAAAACGTTACCTAAAGTCCGATAAGAACGGAAATTATGCCGACAACAGAAACGAAAAACGAAAACGGGATTATCAACGGATCGGACCCAATGGAAAACCTCCTCGAAGTCTCCAATCTCAGCTGCAGCTTTTCGACCGACGAGGGTCCGGCGCGCGCGCTGGACGGGGTCGGATTTTCGATCGGACCGGGAGAGACGTTGGGCCTGGTGGGTGAAAGTGGTTGCGGCAAAACGATTACCGCTTTGTGTATCATGCGGCTGGTCCAGTCGCCGCCGGGGCGAATCGAATGCGGCAATATCTCTTTCAAGGGAAAGAACCTGCTCGAAGCGTCCCAGAAAGAGATTCGCAAGATCCGTGGCAATGAAATTTCGATGGTATTCCAGGAGCCGATGACCAGCCTCAATCCCGTTTTTACGTGCGGTTACCAGGTGGCCGAAGCGGTGATGCTCCATCAGAAGGTCGGGAAAAAAGAGGCGGGGAAAAAGACGCTGGAGATGCTCAACCTGGTCAAGATCCCCGACCCGAGGAGGGCCGCCAAATCGTATCCGCACCAGCTCAGCGGTGGGATGCGGCAGCGAGTGATGATTGCAATGGCGCTGTCGTGTAATCCCAGTCTGTTGATCGCCGACGAACCTACAACGGCGCTGGACGTAACGATTCAGGCCCAGATTCTGGACCTGCTGCAGTCCCTCCAGGAGCAGTTCAACATGGCGATCCTGATGATTACCCACGACCTCGGCGTAATTGCCGAAATGGCCCGCCGTGTGGTCGTGATGTACGCCGGCAAAGTGATGGAGATTGGAACCGTGATGGATATTTTCCGCGGATCCCGCCATCCATACACGATGGGATTAAAAGAATCGATCCCGCGCCTCGCCGTAAAAGGCGAACGGTTACGTGTCATCCCGGGTAAGGTCCCCGATCCTTTGGATTATCCGTCCGGGTGCAGATTTTCCGACCGCTGCAAGTACGCCGAATACAAATGCGACAATGAAATTGTGGGATTACGCGAAATCGCCGACGGGCACATGGTTCGGTGCTGGAAAGACGTTAGTGAAGACTGATTATGATGGATGTTGATGTAGCTTACGCAAAACCGCCAACGGAACGCAGCAAACAGGCGCTGCTGGAAGTCGAGAAACTCCGCAAGTTTTTTCCGATACGGCGTGGCTTCTTTTCGAAAATCGTCGGCCAGGTGAAGGCCGTTGACGGAGTGAGTTTTTCGCTCTATCGCGGTGAAACGCTGGGTCTGGTCGGTGAATCGGGTTGTGGAAAAACAACGCTGGCCCGCGTGATCCTTCGCCTGCTGGAAGCGACGTCGGGTGACGTGAAGTTCGACAACGTATCGTTGCTATCGCTTGGAAAGAAGGATATGCGCAAGATGCGCAAGCGGATGCAGATCATCTTCCAGGATCCTTACGGATCGCTCAACCCGAGGCTGACGGTGGGCAGTATGATCTCCGAGGCGATTCGTATCCACAAACTCGCCAAGGGTGACGCTGTCCGGGAACGGGTGGTGCATCTGCTCGAACGTGTCGGCATTCCGGCGGAGTACATGGGCCGGTACCCGCACGAGTTTTCGGGTGGGCAACGTCAGCGTGTGGGTATTGCCCGGGCGCTGGCCGTGGCGCCCGACCTCATCATCGCCGACGAACCGGTAAGCGCGCTGGACGTATCGATTCAGGCCCAGATCATCAACCTGCTCAAGGATCTGCAGGATGACCTGGGACTGACGTTTCTGTTTATTGCCCATGACCTGGGCCTGGTCGAATACATCAGCGACAGAGTCGCCGTCATGTATCTCGGCAAAATCGTCGAACTCACCGACGGCAATCGACTGTATTCGGACGCCAAACACCCATACACACAGGCACTGCTCAGCGCGATTCCCAGCCTCGACCCGGCCCGGAAGAGCAAAAGAATACTGCTGCCGGGGGATGTGCCCAGCCCGGCAGATGTCCCCAGCGGATGTGCGTTCCACACCCGGTGCCCCCACACGATGCAGATCTGCAGCGAAAAAACACCCGAATTCAAGGAAGTTGAGAAAGGGCATTGCGTGAGTTGCTGGCTCTACGAGAAATAAAATTTTTAATTATATATGTTATAATGAGTTAAGTCTGTGTGGTGTGGTATTCGTCCGTATGTAAATCCTGACAGCCGTAAATATGAAATTTACGGCCGGAATTAGTCGAGGGCGAGGTCCAGATGCCGGACTTCCCGGGCAACGGAAACTGTGTTTGTTGGCTTCTCAATACTAGTTGACACAGCTGAAACACAATCATATATTTTTAATCGAAGTCCGTGATATTTCTTTAATTGCTACCGATGATATGGTAGTGTGGCCCCACCAGATCGAATACCTTGCCAGCAGTTCCGACTGTGGTTTGGTATGTCCAGTCCCCACCACAACATACTCAGAAACTGAGTGCGATGATTGCATGATTTTATTTACAACTCATGGATATCGTGTCCATGTGTTTTGAAAGGGGTTCGCTTATGTTTCGAGGAGAGAAGAGAGGTCCTGCGATTGCGATAATCACTATCGCGATATTGTGCCTGTTTCAGACGTCTCTCCTTGCCCAGACGGGCACGATCTCGGGCACTATCTATAACTCGGCTTCAAACCAGCCGCTCGCCTACGCCAATATCATTTTACTCGGC
Organism: uncultured bacterium; assembly: GCA_964443465.1. Classification (GTDB taxonomy): domain Bacteria; phylum Krumholzibacteriota; class Krumholzibacteriia; order WVZY01; family JAKEHA01; genus CAYUDF01. The sequence goes on along the minus strand of CAYUDF010000049.1, from coordinate 4,034 downwards.
ACCAACCTGGGTGCGATGAGTCTCAACGACGGAAAATTCACGATCAAGGGTGTACCCGCGGGTACCTACACCGTCAAGGCGATGATGATGGGTTTCAAAGCCTACGAAAAACCCAACACCGCCGTCAATTCCGGAAAGGACACCCGGCTCGATTTCCGACTCGAAGAAACCATCGTAATGAAAACACAGGAAATCATAGTGACCGCCGAGAAAAAGATGGTCGAGGTTACCGCGTCGGATACACGCGGATCTGTAAGCTCGGAGCAGCTCACGGAGATGCCGGTGGACGACGTGCTCGAAGCGGTGGCGCTCAAGGCCGGAATCGTCAAGCAAGGTGACGACATGCACGTTCGAGGTGGACGTGGTGGCGAGGTCCAGATCCAGATCGACGGCGTTACCGTCGACGATCCTCTGGGCGGCGGTACAGTGGGTGTCGGACTCCTTGGCACTTCCGGTTCGGAGATTGTATCGGGCGGTATGGACGCAGAGTACGGCGACGCGCAGTCGGCCGTTATCAATATTTCCACGAAGGAAGGTGGCCGCCGGTTCGCCGGTGAGTTCCGCTATTTCACCGACGACTTCGGCCGTCAGGACAAGACGTACACAAACTTTGACCGCGTCAGTCTCGGTTTCGGTGGCCCGACGTGGTGGAAGAGTTTCCGGTATTACGTCTCCGGTGAAGCGACTTTTTCTGATACGGAAAACACCACTATTGAACCACGCAGCGAACACAAGATTACCGACTGGATGAAGTTTCGCGAGCGTCAGACGGAACGCTACAACTTTCAAACCAAGCTTACTTACAATCGCCAGCGGATCAAGGTGACGGGCGAAGCGATCTTCTCGCGCTCTCACCGCGACCAGTTCCTGAATAACTGGAACATTGAAGGTTACGCCGGCAAAATTCACTACTTTCAGCGCCTGCGCCGGTTTGTCGAGACCCCTCCCGGCCAGGTCGAAGAGTTAACGTTTTTCGGGATCACGCGAATCGACGACGGTAACTGGTCAAAGATCACAGATCCAGTACAGCGTGAACGACAGCTCAACGTCAGACCGGTCATCGTATGGCAGGAAATCCGCAACCCGAACACCGGCCTTGTTGATCTGGTCCGCTACGACAATTTCAGGGCGGCGGATCTCGGGGGAACCACGGTTGTGTGGGATGAAGCGGTAACGGCGCAGGACGGGACTCCGCTGTATTATCGTCCATGGGTTCTGTTTTCCGGTTTCCAGTTTCCGTTCAGCGATTTCCAGTCGTTCGTTCGCGACCCGAACGGCGCGGATTCGTCGTTCGTGGCTTTCAACTCCGCCACCAGAACGCCGGAGACGATAAGCGACCACATGCAGTTCAAACTGGGATTCAACCACAATATCACCAGCAAGCTGCTGTACACGATCAAACTCAGCCGTCTTCAGTTGACCTCTACCAACACCGTTTTTGATGAATTTGGAAATGGCAAGACTCCGGTTCAGTTCTCGTCGGCCGGACTGCCGACAACGTTGCCGAACGGAACCTATATTGAGGGCGGTATTTCCAACGCAACCTGGTACACCGATGACTCGGCGCCATACTTTGTCACCGCTTACGATTACCCGTTTTACTCCGATCAACAAACGATCCAGTACCTGATGCGCGGAGACCTCACATCAGAGCAGTTCAAGGGCCACCGTCTCAAAACGGGTGTTCAGGTCATTTACAACGACCTCAGCGACGACGAGCGGGTATTTCCCGCCCAGCGCCGATTCAACTCCGAAATGGGTACGTATCAGCAGGGCCTGAACGTGAACAATTTTAACAACTTCAACACAGAAGGCGCCGCTTACTTCCAGGACAAGTGGGAATACGAGGGCATGGTGGTCAACGGCGGCCTCCGGTTCGAGTTCTTCTCCACGGGCAACAACAACGAAATCCTGATCAACAATTCGGAAATTGATCCCACCGTGGACGAGTGGAAATTCAATATCTCGCCACGGCTGGGATTTGCGTTTCCGATTACCGACCGCGACAAGTTCTTTTTCCACTACGGCCGGTTCACACAGTGGCCCAGCCGTGTGAACCTGTTCCGGACGCAGGACGCCGTCGGCTCGCTGGGTACACTGGGTAACCCGAACCTGGAACCGGAGTTGACGGTATCGTACCAGGCGGGTATTTCCCACCAGTTCACCGATGACATTGCCGGTAACTTCGTTGTGTTTAACAAGGACATTTATGGCCTCGTATCTTCGACCCTTGTTACCGATGACTCAACGGGGATCCAGAGCCTTCGTTATATCAACAGGACTTACGCCAGCTCCCGAGGCCTCGAGATTTCGCTGGAGAAACGGCTCACGCGTCGCCTGGGATTTGAGGTTTACTACACGTACTCGTTTGCCGATGGTGTGGCCAGTGACGCTGACTTCGGCCGTTCGGCGCAGGGCCTTACGCACCTGCCGACCGAAGAGTTGCCCCTCGACTGGGACCAGCGCCATACGTTCAACGTCACTCTGCGATTGCAGGACCGGAATAAGTGGGGCGCGACGGCGATCTACCAGTATGGTTCCGGTGTGCCGTGGACACCGTTTGACCGGTTCGCCCGACTGCAGGATCCGGCGCTGGAGAACTCCCGGCAACTGGAGCCCTCGCACCGACTCAGCGTACAGGGCCGTAAACAGTTTAATGTTTATGGGCGCGAGTTGACGCTGTTCTTCGAGGGTCGCAACCTGCTCGATGACGATATCCTGCTGCCGTTCGGCACGTCGCCCGGTGTATTTCCGGGAATGGTCGGGGTCGGAATGGACAACGGTTCCTACCTGACCGAGACGGGACGTTACGGTGGCGCTTATCTGCAGGACACCAACGACGACGGCCTGGATGAGTTCAATCCGGTGTTTGATCCGACCATCTGGGAATCGCACCGGGTATGGCGAGTTGGATTTGGATTTGAGTTTTAGAGGATTCGTTTAGAGGTTCAGAACAAACACTCCGCAGGAGGTAAATCGTGAGATCGTTATTCGTAAAAGGGATTTGCATGCTGGCGCTGGTCGCGTTGCTGCCCAACCAGGCAGCCGCAACGGAGCCGTTTGCAAAAGTTGGTACATACGCCCTCCCATTCCTCAAGATACCTGTTTCGGCGCGCGCCGCGGGTATGGGGGGAGCATTCACAGCGATATCGAACGACGCAACCGCAACGTACTGGAATCCCGCGGGGCTCGTTGATATGACACGCACACAGATTTCTCTCAGCCAGACCTGGTGGCCTGCTGACATCGGCCTGTCATACGCCGCGGCGGCTTTTAACCTGCCGTTTGTGCCGGGTACGTTCGGAGTCAGCGCCAGAGCGCTGTCACTGGATCCCCAGATCGAGCGTACGGTTTTCCGCCCGGAAGGAACAGGCCGGACGTTTGACGCCGGTGATATGTCGTTCGGCGTTTCGTACAGCAAGTTCTTTACGGACAAGTTTTCCTCGGGTGGCACGGTGCATTTTATCCACTCTGGTCTCGCCGAAAAAAGTATTAACACGTTTGCCCTTGATTTCGGCCTGGTCTACAGGATCGGTCTGTGGGGTATGCGGCTGGGTATGATGATTCAGAGCCTTGGCGCAAAGGTCGACTACGACGACCGTGAATCCAAGCTGCCGACGCTTTTCAAGGTGGGAATGGCGGCCACACCGTACCAGGCGGGTGTCAACAGCCTGCAGGGGGTGATTGAGTTCTCCCATCCATCTGATAACCAGGAACGGGTGAACGTCGGAGCGGAATACGGTTTTAACCAGTTCTTCTTCATGCGCGGCGGGTATAACTTCAACGCGGACACGGAAGGGCTGGCTGCGGGTTTCGGGTTCCGTATCGATACGAGCCAGACATCAGACCTGTTGTTTGACTACGGGTGGACCGAAATGGGATTTCTGGGTGACGTACACAGAGTCTCGCTGGCTTTCAGCTACTAGTATTTGAATATCTGTTTGATCTCACATTCTTCTGAACCGAAGGAGGCGCCCCACACGGCGCCTCCTTTTTTATTACAGTGGTGGTTGTTGCTAACTGATTGTGAGTTA
>CAYUDF010000048.1:0-10232 GCA_964443465.1 uncultured bacterium | reverse complement strand
AGGTGGCCCAGTCGATCAACACAAAAGGCGACGTCAGCAGAAAAGCCGCAATCGCCGCCAGCACTGCCGTCGCCGGGTGCCACCAGGGCTGATATGATTTTTTTTTGTCCCGCGATACCCGCAGTCCGATATACACCGCAATCAGCGGTAGCAATAACATCCCACCGGTGTATTTGGTCGATGCGGCCAGCCCGATCGCCGCGCCCGCAGCGATATACCGGACCAGCGTCGGGTTTTCGTGAAGACGCAGCAACAACCAGAAAACCAGCATCACAAAAAAAGTGAGCGGCACATCCACGTCGACCAGGTGGGAGCGGGAGATAAAATAGGTGTTTACGGATACGAGCAGGGCGGCGGCCACACTGACGACCCGGCTGTATTCCGGGTTGAACCGGCGGGCAACCAGCCAGGCCATCCACACCGTGCCGGCGCCGAACACAACCGATATCAGCCTGCCCGCGTAGTACACCGGCGTTGGGTCAACGATAAACCGCGCGTGATAATCCGCGCCGCTCGTGACAACACCCGTGATTTTCATCAGAGCAAATACAAGTCCCTGCGATACAACGTGCAAGTAAATGATCAGGCTGGGGTAGTTGAAAAAATGAGGATTGAGGTCAAGTCCGCGTGGTGATCCCCAACCCCACATGGACCACGCTTTTTTAAGCGGGGTTGCCTCCTCGTACACATAGGGAAGCCCCCAACCAATCTGGTAGAGGCGGACGGCCAGTGCGGCCACCAGGATCGAAATCAGGATCCACGTTTCCCGAGACCATTTTTTCCGCATCATGCGTGTAGTCTACCAGCGATTTTACAAAAAAAGAATGGCGAAACCGGTCAGGAGGATTCCATCTGCCTGATTTTGAAGATCAGCGCTACGACCAGAAGTGTAATAAACAGAGTGGCAAACAGAAGCCCCCGGCGCCGCACGTAGTAATCCTTTATCGTTTCATCGGCCAGTTCAATAGCCGTTTCCGCCTTGGCCCTGCCCTCGTCCGTTTTGGGCTGCACCTTGACAGGATCGAAGGTGTGAACCAGCGTGCGCGCCTGGATCAGGCTCTGATGAGATTCCTGGAGCAGGTAAGCGATTTCCATGTCGTCCATGCCCTTGTGCTGGACCTCTTCCTGGCGGGCTACCGCCAGATCGTACACGGTACCCAGCGCGGCCAGATGCTGCCGGATCGTATCGGAGGCCGCATACCCGGCATCGCCTTCGTCGTGGCATTCCGTACACGTGGAACTTTCCCCGGTGCCGACCATGTCGTCGCTTGTGGGGGCGATCTTGTGGTTGCCGTGGCATTCTTCGCAGGCGTGTAATTCTTCTTCGGAAAAAACCGCCGCCATGGGCGACGCGTCAAAGTATCTCTGGTTATTCACATGGCATTCGCCGCACACCTGGGACAGCGCGGCAACTCCGGGCGGGGTGGCGCCGTGGTTGCCGTGGCAGTCGTTACAAGCCGGCGCACCGGTATCCTCGCGTTCGAGCAACGCGATCCCGTGAACGCTTTGCGCAAAATACTCGTACTGGTTTGTCGGAATTCCGTACCCGCTCATGTAACTGGCGTCGCCGTGGCAGGTATTACACGTGCTCGGGACGTTTAACGCAAAAACGGTTGACCGGGCGTCTTTGGCCGGAAGGATCGCGTGTGATGTGTGGCAGTCCGCGCACCCCGCCACGTTGTCGTCGCCGGTTTTCAGCCGCTGCCCGTGTACGCTCGTATAATATCGTTTGACCTGGTCGGTGGCGATCCGCGGCTGGAACTGCCGCATGAATTCGATCTCGGAGTGACACTTGCCGCAGAATTCGGGCATGTTGCTCTTGTCGGGCGCACCCACAAATCCGTTTGCCGCCGACATCGAAATATCGGCGTCGCCCGACGTGGGGTCACCGCCGTGACAACCGGAGCAGGAAAGTCCGTTCTGGAGGTGGATATCGTCCTGGTGAAACCCCTCGGGCAGATAATCTTCCTCAAGGTGACAAATGTAACACTGATCCTGGGTGAGGTAGCGGAGCCGTTCGGTCTGCGCGTCGCTTTCGTCTTCGTTGGCCCGGCCAATCGCCAGCGTCGCAAAAGCTGCAAACGTGACCAGACACAGACACACCATAAAACCTGATCGATATTGCTTCACTCTACTCAAGATAACCCCATATCGTCATGATCAGGATAAACACGATACCGACGATTCCAATCAGGTTCATCGGATCAAATTTGCCGTCGGGGCGGATCTTCTTCTCCCAGAACGGCACCAGCATCCACGCGAGCCCCATCAGGCCAAACCCCATAATACCCAGTATTTCCCCCTCGATAAACAGCACGTGGGGGGGTATGAACTTGAGGGTTTGAAACATGAACATGAAAAACCATTCCGGCTTGATCCCCTCGGGGGCCGAGGCAAACATATCGGCTTTCTCCCCGATCTCCCACGGGAACACAACGGCAAGATAGAGCAGAACGTTCAGGACGATCAGCCACAGGAGCATATCCCGAAGCAGAAAACCGGGGAAAAACGAAATCATTTTTCGTTTTTCGGGTGGGAGGTTCAGTACGGACTCGGGCGCGTGCATCCCCTGGCGCTGCACAAATATGAGGTGTATGACCAGAAACACCGTCATCAGCGCCGGCAGAATCGCGATATGAATCGCATAAAATCGCGACAGTGTGGCACCGGTGACGTCATCGCCGCCGCGTAGCAGAACCTTCAGCGGTTCACCCACCAGCGGCACCGCACCCACGATATCGGTGCCCACCTTGGTGGCAAAGTAGGCCAGTTCATTCCACGGCAGCAGGTAACCGGTAAAACCAAATCCCATGACCAGAACCAGCATGATGAAGCCGGTCACCCAGGTGAGTTCACGCGGTCTCTTGAACGAGCGGGTAAAAAATGTACTGAACATATGCAGGAACAGAAAAAATACCATCAGGTTGGCCGACCAGCTGTGCACCGACCGAATCAACCAGCCAAAACTCACTTTTGTTGTGATAAACCGGACACTTTCAAACGCTTCTTCCGCGCCCGGGCGATAGTAAAGCACCAGCAAAATGCCGGTTACCACCTGCACGATGAACAGAAACAGCGAGACGCCGCCCATGTAATACCACACGGTGTGCCGGTGAATTGGCACTTCCTTGTGGCTCATGTAGTCGATCAGCGGCGAGAACTTGTATCGTTCATCCAGCCAGTCGAACAGCCGTTTCCCGGCGTTGTTTTTTGTATTCGTTGAATGACTCATTATGCTTTTGACACGTGGATTTCGCCGGCTACGACATTCACCGTGTATTCTTCCAGCGGCCTCGGCGGCGGCCCGGAAACGTTGCGGCCCCGGGTGTCATACAAGCCGTTGTGACATGCACACCATATCTGTTTGAGGTCGGACCGGTACTGGACGATACAATCCAGGTGGGTACACGTCGCTTCGAACGCCCGAAAATCCCCGCCGTCGGTTCGGATCAGAATGACCGGTTTGCGACCGAATTTTACAATTTGACTCGAGTTGGCGGGAAAGTCGGCCTCCGGGCCGACCTTGACGGAATTGACGTTGGCTTCCGCGATTTTCGGTGGTTTGAGAAACGAAAACACAGGGTACAACACGCTGCCAAGCCAGCCCAGCAATCCGCCCGCGAGTAAAAAATTGGTGAATTGTCTTCGATCCATCTATTCTCCGGTGTTTTCCGGCCTGCTGGTTATAATCCCATGTTGTTGTCCGATTATATCGATACCGTGATTGTTGTCAACTGTCGAGCTCGCGATTATTCGTCCGCCTCCAGTTTTCCCAACACCCGGGCGGGGTGATCGGCCGCTTTTGCGACTCTTTTCCAGTGTCGTTTCACTTTACCATCGGGCCCCACCCATACGGTGGACCGGATGGCACCGATCACCTGTCTGCCATACATCATTTTTTCGCCCCACGCGCCATACTGTACCATCACGCTTTTGTCGGGATCGGAAAGGAGTACGAACGGGAGTTTGTGCTTTTTTGCAAATTTTTTGTGCGATGTTTCGTCGTCGGGGGAAATCCCTATAATAACTGCGTTTTGTTTCTTGAATTTCTTGTACAGCTGCTGGAAACCCTGTGCTTCTTTTGTGCACCCGGGCGTGTTGTCCCGGGAGTAGAAATACACGATCACGTGCTGGCCGAGGTAATCCTTGAGCGAGACCTTTTCATCGGCGGCATTGTTAAGTGTAAATGCAGGAGCAGCCTTGCCATCTTCGATCGCCATTCGTGACCTCCATTGTTGCGGCCATCATAACACCTTCACCCGCTCTTCCAAAGCGAGAAGGTCCGCCGGGAGGCTCCGTTAGAATCCGATAATCCACTCCACCGTGGCGGATAATCCGCCGTGGGTCATATCACCGGATTCCGTTGACGGCTGCGGCTGTCCTCCGCCGCTACCGGGAGGCGCCGGGGCCGATTCACCCCCCGAATCACCAAACGGAACGGTGGCGCGCCCCGAAAAGCGCAGGCGGGCCCACCGGGAAAGATCGAGATCCAGCACCGCGTCCAGTTGAATGGCGTATTCGGGGTTGAGTTCGGGCGCTTCGTCGTGCCGCTCGTAGTCAAAAAAGAACGGAAACAGGATGTCGATCCGCTCGAACCACACCAGGTCCGCACTGTTCTGCCACCATTCGAAGCGGCCGCTCCATTCGAAAGTGGACGAGCCCCTGTTGAGCATCCCACCAAGTCCCGCGAACCACGTATCCAGATTGCCGTCGAATTGGCCGATGCGATAGCGTTTGGACGTAAACACGTCCCATATCACAAACGGCCATATATCAAAAAACGACCGGCCGCTGTGGCTGATGTGAAGCCGCTCCCACCCGAAGTAAGGCGCCAACCACTTCCTGGGAACAATGTCGGCACGAATCGAGATGTTCTCCGTTTCTAACCCGTCGAGCAGCAGGTAGCGCGTGCCGTTGTAGCGCATCCCCAGGTCTCCGCGCCCGGTGCGGTAACTTCCCTGCACACGAAACGGAAGGAAGGTTTGGGGGTTTTTATCCAGCCGGGGGACCACCTGGAGACGGTAATTGAGCTGAAGACCGTTATCCACCGACAGGCCTGCCGCCGCACTCTCATAGTAGATACGATTTTCCAGACCCTTTACCGTGTCGCCGTCTCCGCTGGATTCCAGGTATGTACCCCACACCCGCACCCGAACGGGTCCCTCGGGCAATACATCCGCCCTGAGCAGCGCGCGCTGTGTCGTGGCAGGGAAATGGAATGGAAACGCGTAACCGTACACCTCCTCTTCAGTTTCCAGTCTTGTTGCAAAGGTCTCACCCTTGAAAAGCAACGAAACCCAGTTCTCAAACGCCACACCAACTTCTAAAAAACCGGTGAACTCACCGTTTGACCCGGCGGCCGCGATTACTTCGAATCTTTTAACATGCAGGGGATAGTCGCCCCGGGTAAAAGACAATCCCGCGAGACCCAGCGCACGCGACCGTTCGCGATCCCCGGTCATACGATCGTCGTCGGTGTAAACGTTTTCCTGGCTTAACGACAGGTGCTCTCTTTCGAATTCTGCGCCCACCAGCCAGGATCCGTGGCGATAAACGGTGGAAAGCAGCAGGGCGTTCTGCTGGTAGTCGTGCAGCGTATTGTTTTTTCGTTCGTGGAACAGGTCCCAGTAGTTACCCTCGAGTCGGGCATAGGAAAATCCGTACATCGTGGTGTCGTCGATGACGGACCGCCAGGGATTGCCCAGTAACAAACGATCAAACGCGATGTCAACAGCGGACGAGGGGGTGGGCAATACCATGGTGCAACAAAAAACCAGCACGGAAAAAAACCGGAGGACGATACCGCGGTATCGCCCTCCGATTATATTTTGCCGGCTGCGGACCAAGATGTTCACTATTTGAGAATATTATACAGGTTCTGCCAGTCGGCGTGAGTGGTCATGTCCGGAAACAGCCCGTTAAACGTATAGTCCGGAAAATACAGAAACTCTGTATTGGGATCGATCGGATTTCCATTGGGCCCGTCCAGGGGAACCAGGATGAAATCAGAATCGAACGAATACCCGATTGTCGTTTCGGTTACTAGACCGATGTTATCGAGTTCAGTATACGAGCAGCCATCATCCAGATCATAAACCCATATTGAGCCTCCCCCATTGTCATAATCATATTGCCAACTTATGCCCGATTGGATCCATGCCCCCGTCGGTAAATCCCACTCGTGGTACGGCAGCAGGGAATTCCAGTCGTCGACGGGTGCGAGAAACATCCGGTTGATATTCATCCGCCACGTGTACTCCGTACCGGAGTTACCAAGTTCTTCGGTGAACTCGTACGGACCGGAGAGGAACGCTTTTCCGAATGCGATTACGTCCTCCAGGCGTGTCCAGCCGGACATAAAGTTTGGAAGGTATGGCTCGTTTTGAATGTCGTTGTCGAAATCGGTCAGATCCCCCAGCTTGATGACGTTTTCTTCGTTCTCATCCCGGTCGGGATCCCGGATAAACGCTGCAGCTTGTTCGAGTTTGGTAAATACCATCAGCATGTCGGCGTGTGCGTTCCGCAGTGACGCCCCCCCGTTGCGTAAACTGAGGAAGTCTGTGCGATTTTCGAAATTGTGGTGCATCACCCTCAACAGGAGAGAATCTGCGATTGCAGCATATTTCGAATCCAGGTTGTACGCGATCAGTGACACGTCGTCGATCGCACCCCTTTCGATGAGGTTGTAACTCCAGCAAAACTGTCCCCACGAGTGGTATTCGTATTTCGCGTCCAGATAATCTGTGACCCAACTATACGAACCGTCCGGGCCCAGAAAATCCACGTCGTATGCAATCGCGCTGTTCATCGCGGAGCGCAACGCATACAGGCCGGCACTGAACACCTTTATTTCGCCGATGTCAAATCGAAGGCATTCTATGGGTTCGTCGTCGGAACACAACCGGATCTCCGTCGTCGGGTGCTGTTCGACCGCACTCATATGACCGATCGCGTTTGACAGTTTGGGAATGATGTCATCAGCGATGATGTCCTGGACGGTATCAAATGAGATGTTGTCCGGTGCTGCCGCAACTCTGGCGATCGTGATCATGGGCATCTCAACCATCAGCTGAAACTGGTTTCCGATGACTGTCCGATGACGGTCGGTGCTGAAGTCCGGAAATGGCGGGAACGGAATATAAACGCCATCGCCTTCCACCCACGACTCGAGACTGTCAACAAACACCCACATATCTCCACTGTAGTTGATTTCCAGTAGTTCGATCAGGGCCAGACCGAGATGGCCCAGCTCATTACCACTCTCGATACCGAGGGCTTGTTCGAAACCGGACCGCATGCTGTCGAAACGCACGTCTCTCAAATCATCGACATTAGAATTCCAAAGTGTTTGCACGGTGTCGGATAAGGTCAAGAACCAGGCGCTGGAAATCGAATCGGCCCGTTCCAGTTGTTCCTGTGTCAATGGCTCAGGCATCGGTGGCTCGACCGAGTCATCGCTGCAATGGGCGATAAGAAGCACAAGACCAATTAATCCCACGGTATAGATCAACCGCTTCATCTGGAAACCTCCCCAGGTTTGGCATGAATGGCTTGGGTCTGGACAGGACCCAATAGTAAACGATGAATATCAGACCGTCAAGTCTGTTTTATAGTTGGCCATACAGTCCTGATTTGATAGATTTCGGATTCTAGACATCGGGAGCGCCATCTTCCACGACACCCCACAGCCTGCACCGAGCCTTGGCCCTCCCCCTGCCCGTAACACAAACTATTATAGCCGGTTAGATTTTATCCCTGCGATTCACCAGATAACTGGGAGGAGATCCCCACATGAGGACCCGTCTTATCCTGTGTTTCGTTGTACCGCTCGTTGTCAGCATCAACGCGATTTCATTCACACCCGCACACGCTGAAAATATCGGAGCCAGCTTTCAAAGCGCCCAGATCGATTCGACCGACGATGAAGCGCTACCCCGTTGGCTCACCGACTTCAGGGTTGGGGCATATGTCCTTCGAATCCGGCCAAACGGCGACGACGCCGAAAATTTCAGCAAACCCAGCTGGGGTGGTGGCCTGGATTTTATCCTGGTGCCGTCGGCCTTTAAAAAAATGGCCGCGCTCCAGTTTGGTTTCGAGGGAGTTGTGTTTATGTCCCAGCAGACCACGCTGATAGATCCGGACACACAAATCAGAACAGAGCTGTCAACCAGCCAGGATCTTGTCCGGCTTTACATGGGCCTGCGGCTTGGACACCAGGGGCACGGGACCTTGCGCCCGTACGTTGCGGCGAATGTCGCCGTCAACTGGTACTCCATCCACAGCACGTTGACGATTCCAGATGACTTCGATCCGGAAGACAGCATCACGCAGGATCTGGGCGGAAATGACGACGTCGGTTTCGGGCTGGACCTGCTGGCCGGGCTGGAAATCAATATACGCAACGTCTTCTTCATCGATTTCAATATCGGCTATATGAAAAACTACTACGTCGAACAGCAAATCGCCGAAAACGCGGTTGAGATATCTCCGGAGTATTTCATCGCACGGCTCGGGATTGCGTTTTCTCTTGCGACGGTGATGGATATGCCCGACAACATGCCCGATTTGCCCGAAGACGACTAGGCACAAGCAATAAAGAGGGGAGGCTGGTATGCGATTTCAACGTAACCGATGTTTTCGTATTACTGCGTCTACATTATTATTTACGTTTCTTATTCTTTTTTCCAACTGCGGCAAAAGCACCCTGCTCGGCAGTGAATCATACTACGGCTTTACGCCGGACAGCCTTCGCACTCATGGTTTGTTCATCGCCGGCGTCGGCTCACAGGTGGACGGGGCGGGCCAACCGGATCTTCTGACACATACATTTTACGAGAGTGTGTGGCAAAAATGTCCCGACTTGTGGCCGTCGCTGCCCTTCGATCTGCATTCAGCGATGGGCACCGAAAAATATGATCGGTTGATAACCAGTTTCACAGAAAAAGGCAAGCTGGGCGGCAACGAAGTCCTGAAGATCATCAGCCTGCAGCCCTCCGGCCGATACACCGCCCTGGGCCGGCTTCTCGTCAACGACGTTTCATACGAACGCGATGCCACCGAACAGATGTCACCGGAACTCCAGGCCGCTGCAATTCCCGGATATGTTTATAAAACAAAACGTACGATTGAAATCGAAACCGTCGTTTATGACCTCAGAACGGGGTCACTGGTGTGGCGTGGCGCCCGCCGGGCTGACCACACAACAGAAAGCAGTTTTGTGCCAGACGACGACGCAAAGGACTCGGACGAATCGACAGGAGGATTCTGGGCCATCCTCGACTGGATTTTCGGTGGTTCCGGTGACCCGTCCGGTGACGAACTGGAGAAATACCCAGAGCCAACCAGAATCGAAAACCTTGCCGGCGACCTGTTTAACGACGTCGCCGGTGACCTGACCGGGGAAAAGAGTTAAAAGCCACCCCGATAACAACCGTCAGACGATTCTGATTCTGACGCGTTTTCTACTGACTGAAGATCTGCGCAAACTCCTTTGCGAACATCTCGATTGATGTCTCCGTGGTGTTTGCCGGGGTGCGTTCAAACTGCTCGAGGACGTGGCCGTCGTTGACACCCTGTGCCAGCTCGACAATCAGCTTGGCGGCACTGTCCGAAAATCCGAACTGCTTGAGACCCATGATCGCTTGTTCCGGGGGAAACGGGACGTAATTGAGGTCCGGACGGCCGATGGCCTCCGCGAGCTTTTCCACCATTTCATTGTAACTGATGTCGCGTTCGCCAAGGATGTACTCGATTGAAAACCCACTCGCCAGGGGCTCCGTCAGCCGGGCGGCCACAACGCGCCCGATATCCCGTGTGTGAACAACCGGCATTTTCACGTCGCCGAGGACCGGTCCACCGGCAAACCCCAGCGCCTTGATAATATCCGCCTGGGGATAGAGGTTATCCATAAAATAGGAAGGCCTCAACGCGAGCACATTGACGCCGTCCAGGCCACCTAGTTCCTGCTCGAAATGGTACAGCACCTTGACAACACCGTTGTGATCGGGACGGTGGGCGCCGATACTGCTCAATGCCACCACATTTGATACACCGGCTGCCTGTATTGCCGCGACGTGAGACGCAGAAATGCGGGCTGCGTCGGCGACGTAGTCTTCCGACTGGACGTTCGGCGGAATCATCGCGTAGACGGCGTCCGCACCCTTATAAGCGCCGGCGAGCAGGTCGGCATCGTCCATGTTGCCAACGATCGGCTCGGCGCCCTTGTCGACGAG
>CAYUDF010000047.1:0-10280 GCA_964443465.1 uncultured bacterium | reverse complement strand
GATCGTAATTTCTTCTTTACCTGACGTCAGCGACCGCAGTGTGTTCAGCGCTTTGGGTGACACGATAAACTCGTTGGCGGAAACTTCCGGCGCGGCGCCATCCAGCACGACCTTGGCGAGGCGATGGCCATCCGTCGCTACCATACTGAGGTTACCGGCTTTGACCTCCCATAAAACACCACACAGAGACGGCCGGGTCAGATCGTTGGATACCGCGTAGCTGGTCTTGTACACCATGTCTTCCATGACGTCTGTCTTCAATGTAAACGTCGCGATTTTTTTCTGTTCGGGAAGTTTTGGAAACTCTTCCGCCGCTTTGCCTACCATTTTGAACCGGCTCTTCCGGCACGTGACGGATATTTTTTCGCCCTCCGTTGATATCTCGATAGAGTCTTCCGGTAATGACCGAACGATTTCAAAAAACTTTTTACCGGGTACCGCAACACTTCCACCGCCTTCGGTATCGCATTCAATGGTTGTCGCAAGAGACACATCGAGATCGTTGGCCGTCAGTGTGATCTTGCCGTCACCTTTGCTCTCCATCAGGAAAGTAGATAGTATCGGCAGGGAGGTCTTGGTTGGAACAATTGATGATATTCCCTGTAAATATTTGAGTAGCTGTTTCTGCTCGATCTTGATTTTCACTCCCGTACCTCCACTACGCAGTTCGTATCATGAAACTGAAATTTAACCTGTTGACTATAATTCAAAACGCCCGTCCGATCAAGTGAACACCCTGTTTCGGGGGCCCCTCTTCTCTTCTACTGTTATTATATATATAAATAGTAGTAGCAGTAGGACCTGTGGATTTGTTGATAACACACGGGTTTTTGCGATACCAACGCCCTGAATCCGTGTTTTGGGCGTGTGGACCTCTGTCCACGAATTACCGGTATATCCACAAATCGTCCTTCGATATCCCCTCCTGGTAGTATCTTTCCACACGAAATCCACAAGGGTTATTCACAGTTGTGGATGGTAAAAACAGGCGCTTTTCACCCGGGCACAGGACTGCCCCAGTGAGCGCCGGGATTGCAGGCAAAAGCCCGGAATCCCGACCCTGACTAAGACAATTCTTTTGTGAGCTGGTTAATCGTCGCCTTGAGAGAAACGTCGCGCTCCATCTGGTCACCAATTTTCTGACAGGCGTGGATCACTGTTGTGTGATCGCGGCCGCCGAACCGCTGCCCGATCTGGGCGAGTGAACAGCCGGTCAGTTCCCTGGACAGAAACTGGGCAACCTGTCGGGGAAAAGCGAGCCGGGCGGTTCGGATCTTGGATCGCATCGAATCCGCCGGCACGCCGTAGTGCTGCGCGACAACTTTTTGAATCGTAGAAATCTTGATCTTCTTCTGGTGTGTTTTTACAAAATCCTGGAGCACTTCGTTGGCCACATCCAGTGTGATTTCCTTGCCGTAGACACCGGCGTGCACGACCAGTTTGATCAGACTTCCCTCAAGCTCCCTGATGTTGCTCTTGACTCTTTCCGCTATCAAGGCAAGCACGTCGTCAGACATTGCCACATTTTCGCGATCGACTTTTTTACGCAGAATCGCCAGGCGTGTCTCGTAATCGGGCGGCTGGATATCGGTAATCAGCCCCCACTCAAACCGCGACACCAGGCGTTCCTCCAGAGTGGGAATCTCTTTCGGGGGGCGATCGCTGGTTACCACAATCTGTTTGTTTGCCCCGTAAAGGGCGTTAAACGTATGAAAAAACTCTTCTTGCGTGCTTTCCTTGCCTGCAAGGAACTGAATATCATCAATCAACAACAGATCCACAGTACGATATTTTGCGCGAAATTCGTGGCTCTTACCCTCGCGGATGGCGGTGATCATCTCGTTCATGAACTCTTCCGCCGAGCTGTAGTGTACGCGGGGCCGACTGTCGTTGTTGAGAACCACGTGTCCGATCGCCTGCATCAGGTGAGTTTTACCCAGACCTACCCCCCCGTAGATAAACAGGGGGTTGTATACCTGGGCCGGTTTCTCTGAGATCGCCAGACAGGCGGCAAAGGTCATTCGGCTGTTGTTGCCAACAACAAACTCGTCAAACTGATACTTTGGGTTGAGCTTGTCGCCGCCGCTGGTCCGGGGTTTGCGGTGGGGTTGTGGCCGCACGGGCGGGCGCGGTGCCGGAGCCGCCATTCTGCGGCTCACCAGGTCGTCCTGCGATTCCACCGTAGAGATAAACTCCACCTTGGGCTCGATCCCGGCGACCTGCCGGAAAGCATAGGCGACGTTATCGCGGTGATGCGCGCTGACGAAATCGGCGAAAAACTTACTCGGACAATCTATCGTAACTGTGTCAGTTTCCAGTGAAACAGGGCGCATGGGCATAAACCATGTGTGGTACGCCTGGGCGTTAACCAGCGTGTTGACGACAGAAAGAACTCCAGTCCAGATATGGTCCAGATCCCTGTCGCCATTCCGGGTGGAAAATGACATCGACATAAACCTTTCTCCCTCTTATGAAAAGGCCGCGCCTGACACACCACACAACGCCCGCTCACGGCGACCCGTACTACCAAACTGTCAAAAATGCTTTACTATTTCGAAGAGACAGAGACCCCTCGAAGCAATTTGTCATGCTGAAATGCTGTTCCGCGGGTGGAGATTTATCCACAAATGTGGATAAATCAACAACCTGCTGTGGGTAAATGAATTATGGCGCTGGTACGCCTGGGTTGGGAAGAGTTGTCCACAACAGACCCCACAATATAATAGATGATTGGGAAACAAATAATCAGAAAGAAACCCCAGCTAGCAAGGTTGGAGGCTAACAGAACCGGCTTCGGGTCTTCAAGGCCAAAATTGAGTTGCCCACGACAACACGAAAACGCTTTGTATTATATTGCATTATCGCCGTCTGGCCTGTGGATAACTTTTTGCTATGCAGCATCCAGCTCCACTGGATGCTGCATAGCTTGCGGCTGTTTGTGCTGCCAGCCTGCTATGACCGGGTGCAACATAACCTTAGGGGGCACAAACATCTTGACTATGATTTGGTCTTCGGGTAGATTCATTGTTTGCGTCTAGTGACGAATGGCCTTTATACCTCCACCAACGCGTGGATCGGCCTTGTTTCAGCGAATAATAACATATTGAATAAAAGGTACTTAGGATTTAATCATGAAGCGCACTTATCAACCGAGTACAATCAAACGGAAACGTGACCACGGGTTTCGTAAGCGGATGAGTACCCGCGCGGGTCGCCTGGTGCTGAAGCGCCGGCGCAAGCGGGGACGCAAGCGCTTGACTGTCTGAGACGAGTGAGTGGTGGACCGCCTGATCGCAGGCCCTCCGTGTGGTCCGGAAACCGTCCCACGGAGTCGGGGTTCACTGCTTGTGACGACGGGGCGCAATCAGCGCCCGGGCCGGAGCTGTTTATGAAGCTGAAAAAAAGCTCACAGTTCCGAACAGTCTACGACGAAGGCAGGAAACTGGTCTGTGATTACGCCGTTGTTTTCTATTATAAGCACCCGATACCTCGCGAAGGGCCATGTTTTGGTGTCGTGGCCAGTAAACGCGTCGGCGGAGCTGTCCAGCGCAACCGGGCTAAAAGACTGCTCCGTGAAGTCAGCCGTGAATTATCGGGTAAATTGAATCATAAAGATGTCTGGGTCGTTCTGGTGGCCAGAGCCAATATAAATGGCCGGACCTGCCGGGAGGTCGCGAACGACGTCGGTACCGCCATGCGGCGAGCCGACCTGATTGCCGGATATACATCGAATTAGCAACAAACGAATTTCTGCATGTTTTGGACAAAAACACTACTACTGTCGGTGATTGTCGCCTACCGCAGGTGCATTTCGCCGTTACTTCCCTCCAGCTGCCGATTTTATCCGAGTTGTTCACAGTATGCCGCTGGCGCCGTAGATAGATACGGAGTCGTTCGCGGATCGTTTCTGGCGCTCAAGCGTCTCGCCCGGTGTCACCCCCGGCACCCCGGCGGGTTTGATCCCGTCCCCGAACGGGAAGCCGCAGTGGATTGCCAGAACGTCCCGGCACAAAGGGAAAACCAAACGAGGATTGTCTCCACATGAAAATGGAAAAACGGGCATTAATAGCTTTCGTCGCGTCTATCCTGCTGTTTCTGGCATATGACGCCCTTTACCTGTCGCCGCGGGTGGAAAAACAGCGCGCGGATCGGGCGGCAGCGATGGAACTGCAGAGGCAGATGGCGGGTGACTCTGTTTCCGGAACGGAAGCTGCGGTAGTTCCCGGGAGGACAGGATCAGATCCGGCTTTCGAATCGCCGGCGCAGGAAAACCGCGATTTTACCGGTAACACGGATGGTGCCACCGAGAACAGCGGTCTCTCCGAGGGTGTTATCACCGCGGAAGCGGCCGAGTTTGTTGTGGTCACGCCGTTTTTCGAGATGACGCTCTCTACGGCCGGAGCCGAAATCGTCTCGATGCGGCTTCTTGAGTTCGAAACGCTGGGTCAACCCGTTGAGTTGATCCCGCAGGATACAGACTGGACGTATTCAAGGTCTATGAGTGTATCGCTGGATGGTCCGAACGCATCGCGGTCGTTGAGCGGCCTGAGCTTTGTGGCGTTTAAAAACGATTTCGGTGACGCGATTCTGGACGGGTCCAGGGTAAATGTGGATGAATCGAAGGAATACACCGAAATCGTTTTCAGGGCTTCACACAACGGCACCGGATCGATCGAACGGTATTACCGGTTTTTTCCGGACCGGTATGACTATTTTACCGGCGTGAGATTCTCGGGTAGCGCGTACTCGTCGGTGACCAACGTCTCCTGGGGTTTCGGACCGGGACTGCACAGCACCGAAGAAAACGTCAAGGATGACGTACAAAACTTCAAAGCCGCCGTGATGCTCGGCGAAGAGATCCATCGGCTCAAACCGGGCGATTTTGGAAAAAAGAACAAAGAAGAGTTCTCTGGAACGCTCACCTGGATGTCGCTCCAGTCCAAATATTTTATTTCCGCCATCATGCCCGTGGAACCTTCGCGGTCGACGGTTGTGGTCACCGGAAACAAGCCGGACTCTCGGATTTCCGGCCGGTTGTCGCTACCCGCCGTCGCTTCGCAGGGCACCGTGGACAACCAGGTTCACGTCTACATGGGGCCGATCGACTATAAAACTCTCGGTGCCCTGGACAACGGTCTCGATAAAAACATCGAAATGGGATGGTCGTTGATCCGCCCCGTCAGCTGGGTGGTGTTGTGGTCGATTACGTGGATGTACAAGTTCGTACCAAACTACGGCCTGGTCATCCTCATCATCTCGGTTTTAACCAAGATCCTGTTTTACCGCCTGACCCACAAGAGTTTCAAGTCCATGAAGGACATGCAGGATCTACAACCCAGGATTCAGGCGCTCAAAGAAAAGTTCAAGGACGACAAGCAGAAGCAGAGTTCGGAGACGATGAAACTCTACAAGGAAGCGGGCGTGAATCCACTCGGGGGATGCCTGCCTCTGTTGTTGCAGATGCCTGTGTTTGTCGCACTGTTTAATGTTTTGAGATTTACGATCGAGTTACGCCAGGCGCCGTTTTTTGGCTGGATCACCGATCTTTCGCAGCAGGATGTCCTTTTTATGCTGCCGGTAACGTTGCCCGTTATCGGCAATGCGTTCAGCCTGTTGCCGTTGATCATGGGCGCGGCCATGTTTTTTCAGACAAAACTGGGCGGTTCAGTGACCGGAGCGCCGGGTGGTCAAACGACGCCAAAGGGTTTCAACACGATGATGCCGATATTGTTCACGTTCCTTTTCTACAAGATGCCGTCGGGTCTTGTCGTCTACTGGATTGTGAATACGGTCCTGTCTGTTGCACAGCAATATTATATTCATAAAGAACCGGATAAATCAGAAAACGTGGCGGCAAAAGGACCGGGGAACGTACAGAAAAGCCGTCCGAAATCAAAGGGAAGGTAAACATCCATGGCCAAATCTGTCGAAGTCAGCGGCAAGACCATAGAACAGGCTCTGCAGAAAGCCTTAAAAGAATTAAAAGCCAATCCTGAAGATGTTGATATCGAAATTCTGTCCGAATCACAGGGTGGCCTGCTCGGCATTTTCGGATCAAAAAGCGTCAAGATCAAGGTAAGCCTTCGCAACGCGTCGGGTGACGCCGAGCCGAACCTCGATCTGTTACTCAGTATCATTGCGGAAGTGCTGGGTTTGATGGGGATCGAATACACGGCAAATATCGAAGACATGCCCGATACGACATTTGTAAATATCAACGCGGACGGTCTGGACGGGTTGCTGATCGGGCGTCGCGGTGAGACCCTCGCGTCGGTTCAGCACGTCGTCAACCGGATCTTCACGGGCAAAACCGGAATGCACAGCAAGGTGACGATTGACGTTGGCGGGTATGTTAAACGCAAGCATCGGCTTCTGGTGGAGAAAGCACACAAAATTGCCGAACGTGTCAGAAAAACGCGCAAAGATTTTGATTTCGAACCGCTGAAGGCCGCCGACCGGCGCATCATTCACCTGGCGGTTGCTGAATTCAACGATGTCACTACTTACACCATCGGAGACGGATTGCTGCGCAAGGTGGTTATCACCCCGAAATCCAGTGAAGCATCGGGCGACGCAATGCGCGAATAACAGTCCCCAGGTGTTGTGACAAGATAGATACTTTCCGGGCCGGGTCTGCACCCGGCCCTTTTTTGGCGTAACTTGCGTAACTCCGGTCTCCGGATTAGATTGGTAAAATGGACGCGGTGTTGAGAAGACGAAAAACCACGAGGACGGCTGTTGTGGCAGTCGCCGTGTTGCTTCTGCTCTGTGTTGCCGGCTACGCCGTGGCGGCCACCGTATCGGGCCAGGTCAGGGACGCCGAGAATGGCGAACCGCTGCCTTTTGTCACCGTCCAGGTGATCGGAGAGACCGTGCGGGGTGGTACGATCAACCGGGGCGCGATGTGTGGCCAGAACGGTGAGTTTTCACTTCCCAACGTGCCGATCGGCCGGTATATCCTGCGGTGCAGCCGGGTCGGGTACGCGACGTACGAAGACAGCCTGGCGGTAAGGTACGACAGGGATTATCAGCGCGCCATCGAACTGGCCGTCCAGCTGATCGAAGTCGACGAAATTATTGTAAAGGCCGACCGGTTCGAACGGGAACGCGAGGTCCAGACCGGATTCGTCAGCGTCAAGGCCGCCGAGCTGGCGGAACTTCCTGGAATCATCGAAGGGGACCCGGTCCGAAGCCTGCAGCTGTTGCCCGGTGTCTCGGCCGTGTCCGATCTTTCCAGCGGGTTGTATGTGCGGGGTGGTGGGCCCGACCAGACGGTTGTGCTTCTCGACGGTGTCCCGGTATACAATCCAACGCACGCCTTCGGATTCTTTTCTACATTCAACGCCGACGCGCTTAACGAAGTAAACCTGTACAAGGGCGCGTATCCTGCCCGCTATGCGGGGCGTCTGGGCGCAGTCCTCGACGTGCAGAGTATCGACGGCAATACCCGCGAGGTTCGTGGCAAGGCCGGGGTGAGCACGATTGCCGCTCGCCTGACTGTCGAAGGGCCCGTGTCGACCGGGGGAAAATGGGTTGTGGGTGGCCGCCGGACGTATATCGGACCGCTTCTCGATGCGTTGAGCACACCGGAAAGCCCGCTGCCGTCTTATTACTTCTACGATGTTAACGCCAAGCTGTCCACCGCCCGAACCAACCGCGGTGGCCTGACGCTTGCCACTTATTTCGGCAAAGACAAGATCGACTTTGACCTGGGTTCGGACACCCGGCTTTTATTGAACTGGGGTAACACGCTGGTTTCCGCTGGATACGGAATACCGGTCGGGGAGTCGCTCCTCGCCGGGTTCAAGTTTTTTGTCAGCCAGTATAAAAGTGATACCAACGTCAGTGTGTTTACAACGCCGATCGTGATCAACAACCGGATACAGGACATCACGCTTCGCGGCGATGTTTCCTGGTTTTTGTCTCCCACTCACCGGGCGACGGCCGGTATCCAGGGAACGGAGTACAACGTTTACTACCAGCAGGATTTTAACCAGGAAAATGCGATCGACTATCGGCGCAAGACCTACGAAGCATCATTGTTTGTGGAGGACGAATGGTCTTCGGCGTCCGGTGCCGCCGTTCGGGGCGGCTTGAGATTTAGGTACCTGGAGGATGGCGAGCGTTTCATGGTCGAACCGCGTCTGGCGGTGGTCCAGCCTTTGTCTCCGGTTCTCCGTCTGAAGGTCGGCGGCGGGATTTATAATCAGTATCTGCAACTGGTGTCGACCGAGGGATTTTCGGCGTCCGATTTTTACGTGCCGATCGACGAAACGGCGCCACCCAGCCATTCGTGGCAGACGGTACTGGGACTGGAGTGGGAGCCGCGCCGGCAGTACAAAATTTCGGTTGAGGGATATTACACCGGTCTGGGCGATCTGGTCACACTGGACACCAATTCGCAACCCGAAGCGGACGGAGTGACCGCCGAGAACATCTTCCACACCGGTGGTGACGGATTCCAGACGGGCGTCGAGGTTTTTGTGGAACGCAGAACGGGCGCCTTGACGGGTTGGATCGGGTACACGCTGGGCTGGACCCGCCGGCAGTTTGCCGATCTGAACCAGGGAAACCAGTTTCCACCAAAATTTGACCGGCGCCACGATTTAAGCGCGGTGTCACAGTACCGGATGGGAAAATGGAAATTCGGCGCGACTTTTGTTTATGCAACCGGCCAGGCGTTTACGCCCGTGTCGGCATGGTGGTTTGTCCGGAATCCTGTTACCGGCCAGGCGAAACCACAACTGCTGGCCGCCGAGCGGAACAGTTCGCGATTGTTGCCGTACAACCGCCTGGACATCAGCGCCGCACGCGACTTCAAACTGTTCGGCAAGCCCGCCGAAGTATTTCTGCAGATTTTTAACGTGTATTCGCGGCGAAACGACTGGTTCGTCCAGTACGACGTAGAAAACGAGGACGATACGAATCTCAACAAGAGTTATTACGTCGACCCGATTATTGTCCGACAGTTACCTTTTATCCCCAGCATTGGTGTGAATTTTGAGTTTTAGTAAATCGATAAAAATTTTGTTTGTGTGTCTGCTGACAGCGGTACTGTCGGGCGCGTGCTCGGAAAACCGCGGTCTGTTCACGACGGAGGATGCAAACATATTAACCGTCGACGCGATTTTGTATGTTGGCGGAAACTTTCCGAGCATCTATCTGACGCGGACGCAGTCGCCGGACCAAACGTGGCAAGTCAGCAATGTGGTCGAAACGGGGGCAACAGTCACGATCGAATCGGAGATTCGGTTGATGCCTTATATTGAACACGCGGGACAACCGGGCCTGTACGTCCCGCAGGGCACAACGCAAGACATCGCACCGCAGACAACATACAAGCTCACCGTTGTAACGGCCGCGGGTGAACGATTGACGGCGGAAACGACCACACCGGCTGTCATCGATATCACCGACTGGGTTCTTCTGGATAACACCGGGCAGAACGTCGACAGGGAACTGAGGACTTTCGAAGAACTGGGCGAGGCGGTTTATGATGCTCCGGAAAACCAGCTGGTTTATGCGGACGGTCTTCTGGAGGCGATCCTCAATCCGCAGCCGACGGCCGGGTTCCAGGCAGGGATTTACAGCCTCGATATGGACTCGGGTCTGGTTATTGATCCGGAGTTTCTGGAGGAGGAAGACCTGGAAAACTTTAACCGCAACGTGGCTTCGCCGCCGATTCTGCCCAGCGAAACGAACATCCGGTTGCCGTGGTTCGCTATTTATTACAAGGGGCGCTACAAGATCCGGATCTACTCGGTGGACAACAACTGGTACGACCTGGCGCGCACGTCGGGCCTGTTCGGTGGTGGTGGGTTCGGCGGCAACGCCGGCGACAACTTTGAAAAGCCGATTTATCACGTCAACGGCGGCATCGGCATCTTTGGATCGGCTTCTGTCGACTCGGTCGGCTTCCGCGTCCTCGCCCGTCCTTCTTTCTGATTTTCACCAGCGGACCTTGATTTCCCAATAGGCCATCGCAGTCTGCGATGGCCTTCCTTTTTTAATCAATTACTCGGCGACGGGTTCCCGCGACACCGGTGGTTCTGGGCGGCCGGTGTCAGGGGTTTCACCGACACGGCTCCCCTACGACCCCCTCAGACGTAGCACCACCAGCCATGACGGGTCGCCTCCGTGATTCGGCTCGCGTTGGCCCCTCAGATTATTGCTCGCCGATCAAGGGTCGGCTTAACCCCTGAACACCGTCCGCCTTGACCTCTTGATGCTGCCTGTCGCGGGTGGCGCCGATGGGGGCGCCCCGCCGCGCGCAGCCTGCG
>CAYUDF010000046.1:0-10437 GCA_964443465.1 uncultured bacterium | reverse complement strand
GCTGAACGAAGACGATGTGAAACGCGGTTATCTGGAAGTTCGAGACCGGCAGGGGGAGCTCAAACGAATTCCCGTGATGTCTGTGACCATGGCTTTGGTTATCAGTACAGACAACAACATCGAACACTTTGCGGAAATAAGCGATATCGCCACCAGCCTCAAGGAATATGGAAAACGCATCAAGGGCAGCGTGGTGGTGAAAGAGCGTCGCCAGGACGGGGTGACGCAACCGAACGACATCAAGCTGCACTGAAAAGTGCGAAAACAGCCGGTTTCGCCGAGGCGGACCGGAAACCGGAGATTCGGGTTTGACGGTAAAAACGACAGATAAAGTATCCGGGGTTCTCGAAAACCTCCTCACCGAGGCTCGTACGGAGGCCGATACCCTCCGCAAACGCGTGAAACGCCTGGAAAAAATTATTCTGTCCACCCGGCTGATCATGGGGCACGAGATCAAAAAGCCCTCCACGGCCATTGGTGGTTACCTCGAACTCGCGTGTGAAGATCTCGAAGCAACCAACGAACTCACCACGCTCGCCTACCTGAAAAAGGCGCGTGATGAGTGCAAGTTTCTGGACGAGCTGAACGCGTTTTATCTCGAGCTGCTCAAAGTGGACTCGGAAGACGATTACCTCGGCAAAATCGAGGTTGATGTCGCATCCCTCGTGCTGGAGGTCATCAATCATCTCCCGCAGAAACTGAACGCCCGGCAGCGCGTCAAGCTGAGAGTTCTGAACGAAGTTGGTTTTATCGGGTTTAACCCCGACGCACTCAGGTTGATCATGATCAACCTCATCGAAAACGCATTGGTGTACTCACAGAAGAACACGCCGGTACGGGTGGAGGTCGAGCGACTCGAGGAAAAACGGCGGTTCAAGGGGGGAGAATTTCTCAGGATTCGCGTCAAGGATGGTGGCGTGGGAATTCCCGAGGAATACGTGAAGAAGATATTCAGTCCGTTTGTGAGGCTGCGTGAAGACATTGCCGAAGGCTCCGGCCTTGGGCTTACGCTTGTTCGCAGCCTGGCCGAGCTGAACGGCGGTGAAGTTTCCATTCGAAGCGCGCCCGGAAAAGGCACCACCGTTTATCTGATGATACCCACTGGCAGTGGAGAATGGGACGATAGTCCTTTGGAACTATGAAGCGGTCGATGAATAAGAATATTGAGAATACTCGCGATCTATTCAATGGACAGGTAAACGGGCTCTGCCTCCGGTTTGTGGAGCTGTTTTCCTATTTCGCTATTGTTTTTGTCGCGCGCATTTTTTCGGATTTTTCGTACAGGTCCGAAGCGCTGTTGTTTGTATTTCTGGCGGCGGCGTTTCTCCAGTACAACGCCGAATGGATCTGGGAGATGTTGGGACGGCGTAAAGACTGGACGGACGAAAAAATCAAGCAGGCGGTTCTGTGGTACACCAGCTACGTCGATATCGCGGTGGTTGTCAGTCTTATCTACTTCACAGGAACAATAGAAAGTCCATTCCTGTTGTTGCTGGCGGTGCCACTCTATTTTGTAAGCAACTTTTTTCCGTGGAAAGTAACCGCAAAATATTTTCTTTCAGTTGTGCTGGGTGTTGTTGGTCTGCTGGCCGTACTGGAGATGCGGGGTCTTATCCAACACAACGTGTGTTATTCGGTCGCGCCCCAGGTATATCTGAACGCGCACTACGTGGCCGGTTCACTGCTTGTGATCGGGGCGATAATCGGGTTGGTGTTGTTCCTTTCGACGGCGTTCCAGGACCGGTTGAGCATGACCATGGAGAGACTTCGCAAAAAAGACCGCGAATCGTCCATGAAGATCCACGAACTGAGCCGGTTGTACGACATCAGTCTCGGAATAAACTCCGCGATTTCGATGGAAACGTTGATGAAGATCGTAGCCAAGGAAGTCACGTTGCTTCTGGAAGAACCGTGGGCGAGCATCGTGCTGATCAACAGTAAGCAGGAGATTACACAATCCGTGTTTGTGGGCGTTAACCAGAACAGCGAAGTCAAACTGGACAAAAAACTGCGCCGGGGCGGCTTGTCCGAGTGGATCTGGACGCATAATACGCCTGTGGTCGTGGAAGACACCCAAAAAGATAAAAGGGCGGATTGCAGCGAGTTTCTCGACCGGTTCGGTATCCGGTCGATTACGGGTTTTCCCCTCACCACGGGAAAACAGGTCATGGGCGTGATCTACGCGGGCGACTTCGAGCCGAGACGTATTGATAAAAGCCACCTTCGTCTGCTGACAACGCTGGGCGCGCAGCTTTCCACGGCAATTGACCGGAGCCGTCTCCACGACTCCCTGGAGCGCAAGATCAGGGCGTTGGACAAGGAACTGGTGGCGCTCGAGAAAGCAAACCTTCTGAAGTCTGATTTCGTGAATCATGTTTCCCACGAACTGCGCACACCGCTCACGTCAATAAAGGCGTACGTGGAAACGCTGAATGACAACATCAACGATCCCGAATTCAGCCAGGCCGATGAGTTTCTCGATATCGTTTCCAAGGAGACGGAGCGACTGATTCGAATCGTAAACGACATCCTCGACGTATCAAAAATCGAATTTGGCCAGCGGCCGCTGGCACGATCTGTATTCGACATATCAAACGTGGTAAACGAAGTCGCTTCCATGCTGTCCCCGACGTTGGAGGAAAAACAGGTCACGCTCGACCTGCGTGTGCCGGATGAACTGCCCAATGTTGATGCCGACCCCGATCTGCTGAAGCAAATCTTCATCAATCTCATTGGGAACGCCGTGAAATATTCGCCAGAGGGATCGATGGTTACGGTCTCCGTCAAGGAAGAAGCGGTTGATCTTTACATCTCGGTGGAGGACCAGGGAATC
This sequence comes from uncultured bacterium, assembly GCA_964443465.1. GTDB lineage: Bacteria > Krumholzibacteriota > Krumholzibacteriia > WVZY01 > JAKEHA01 > CAYUDF01. The sequence continues at coordinate 7,604 of CAYUDF010000046.1, read as the reverse complement.
GGGATACCGAAAGAAGAGCTGGAACACGTTTTTGACAAATATTTCCGCGTCCGATCCGAAAGGTCATCGAGGTTTGAAGGCGTTGGGCTCGGGCTCGCGATCGTCAAGAATATTATAGAGCAGCACGGCGGAATTATTCGCGCGGAGAGTGAGGAGGGTGTAGGCAGCAAGTTCATTTTTACGATTCCGCGGGAGCATTGCTTTAACGATCTCATCGGGTACATCGCCGAGGTCGTGGACGCCCGGGAACAACTCCAGGAGATGCTCGAGCTCATCGTGAAAATGATCGCGGAACTGCTGTCGGTCAAAGTGGTGTCATTGATGCTGCTGGATAAAACGCGGTCTGAGTTGTTCATCAAAATGTCGTACGGCATTGATGAGTGGATCGTCGAGAATACACGCGTTCCGCTGGGAGAGGGTATCGCCGGCAAGGTTGCGGAAACGGGCGAACCCCTGTTTATACACAATATTGAGGAAAACGAGATCTATTCGTGCCCCAACAATCCGCAGTACGAGACGGTGTCGTTGCTCAGTGTGCCCCTCGTCGTCAACGAAGTTGTTGTTGGCGTTATCAATGTCAACAACAAGACGTCGGGCGAGCCATTCGACAGGGACGATCTAAACCTGCTCACCGCCTTCAGCGACCGGATATCCAAGGCGCTTGAGAGAGTAAGAATCGTAGAAGATTCTCAAGCGTTTCTCGAAGACACCATAGAGGCGTTCCGCAGGATGCTGGAAAACCAGTCCAAGACAAAAATGATCGAAGCCGTTGTGAGCCTTGCCGTAAAGGTAGCCCGTAAATTGGGACTCAGTGAAAAAGACGTGAGCGTGATCCAGTACGTTGCCAGCGTTCATGACATCGGTATGACGGAAATCAGCGACGGAATCCTCAACAAGGCCCTGAACCTGACGGATGAGGAAATGAGAAAAATACGTCGTCACCCTCAGAGGGGCGCCGAGCTTATCCGGCCGCTGGAGTTCGTGGAGTCGGTGAGTAACATTATATTGTATCACCACGAACGCATGGACGGAGGCGGCTACCCGATGGGGCTCAAGGGAGAAGAGATTCCTGTTGGCGCCCGGGTGCTCGCCGTGATCGACGCATTCCAGTCGATGACCATGGGCCGGCCCTACAAGAAGCGGTGCACAACCGAGCAGGCGGCAAGGGAACTGGTGAACTGCGCAGACCAGCAGTTTGACCGTGAAGTCGTGGAAATGTTTCTCGTTGTTCTGAAAGACGAAGGAAAACTGTCGGCCACTTTGGCCAGAGACCTGACCCATCAGCTGGAAGGCGAAGAAGTACCCACACGAACGTAGCTGTTGCGTCGGGAGAGTAACAGCAGGATAAAGAAACGACATGATACAGTTTGCGCAAATAACAACTTCACCGGAAACACCGACGACCTATATGGCGTTGTCGGCTGTACTCGCGTTTCTGGTGTTCCTGACGTTGTGGCGCGAAATGAGTTCCGGTAGTACGTCGCAGTTCTTTCCGCGGACGTTCGGCGCTTTGTCGTTTGTCGCCAGCCGGCTTGTAGTTGTTATATTCAGCAGCGCGATGGTTGCCGAGACGGGCGGACCCCCGATGCTGTTCATGTTGTTGAATTTTACCTGTCTCTATCTCGCCGCGTCTTGCCTGACCACGGTCGATGAGGACTCCGATGATTCGGGCGGCGAGAACTCCGGCCAGACCGAGACAAATCAGCGGATCCGGGCCAACTTCAATACGCTGAGGATGCAGGCGGTGATCTACGGGTTGATTGGCGTTTCGGTCTATATTGCGGTGCCGAAACCGGCGCTTCTCGGTTTTTCAATGGCGGGATTTACAACCGCGTTCCTGGCTGGTTCGACCGTCCGGGTGATAATCCAGCTGGGTCGTTTTGCGCGTCGGGCAGAAAAAGACCTGAGGATGGCGCTGTTCGCTCTGGTGGGGTTCCTGACGGCGTCGTGGTTACTCGTAGTCGGGGCGGGCTTTGTCAGCGGCAACCTCGCTATCATACTGCTGCAGGCGGCGCGTGCGGCGGATATTCTTGTGCTCATTTCCGGTCTGCTTTGCATGCAGGCCAACTACCTCATTCTGGGATTTTACCACAAGAACAGGGCCGATACGGTCGAGGTCGAGGCGGAAAAAGCAAAAGCCGAATTGAACCTGTTGAGCCGCGTGGCTTCCGATATCTACGAAGACAGCAGTTCCATGATTCAACGTCAGCAGGATCATTCGCGTGACCTGATGCGCCGGATCGAGAGTCTCGAGAAGATCCTCCAGATCGGTATCACGATCCAGAAGCGTAACGATCTCAAAGAACTGCTCCAGATGATCGCCAAGCTTATCGAGGAAAATCTCGGTTTTAATACGGTCATCCTGCGTTTGTTAAACGACAGAACACAGAGCTACGAAACAAAGGCGTACGTCGGGTTGTCGGAGGAAGCGGAAGACGCCGTTGTAAATTACCGGTTGCCGGCGAGTGAGTACGAGCGGATGGCCGACCCGCGTTTCCGGATAAGCCGGAGTTACTACGTTAAACGTGCGACCCTGTGGGAAGAAAACGGGGATCACTCCGACGAAGCAACCGTATTGCCCGACAACCAGTGGGCCGAGATAGACCGCCTGGTGATCCCGTTGATGGACGAGCAGGAAAAAACGCTGGGTTACATCTCCGTGGAGGATCCCGTCAACACCAATTCGTCAGTCGTGGACGCAATTGACAACCTCGAAACGGTTGCAACGCTGATTGTGATAGCGATTCGAAACGCGCGTTTTGTCCGTGCGATCGCGGAGAAAAACGAAAAACTCAAGTTGTACGCCGAAAAGCTCGCCAGCCTCAACAAGATGAAGTCCAACTTCGTGGCCACCATTTCCCACGAGTTCCGCACACCGCTGACTTCGATCAAGGCGTATTGTGAAACACTTCTGAGAAACGCGGACAATGTCGACCGTAACATTCTCAAAGAGTTCCTGGTCGTGATCGACGAGGAAAGCGACCGTCTCATGACGTTGATCGAAGATATCCTCGACTTTTCGCAGATGGAATCGGGAGCGATCAAATTCGAACGCACGCCGTGTAACGTGAACGAAATTGTGGCAGTCGCCACCAAGGAACTGGAAAAGAATTTTGCCCGAAAGAATATCCATCTCGAACAAAACCTGACATCCAGCGACGTCATGATCCGGGCCGAGCGCGACCTTTTAAAACAACTGCTGATCAACCTGCTGCACAACGCATCAAAGTTTACCCAGGAGAACGGTGAAGTGAGGATCCGGCTGGAAGAGGAGACCGTTTCGGCGCGGATAACGATCGAGGACAACGGCATCGGAATACCAGCCGACCAGGTGGAGATGATTTTTGACCACTTTCACCAGGCCGACAATACCAGTACCCGGGAATTCGGCGGGTCCGGTCTGGGGCTGGCAATCTGCAAGAACATTGTCGACTGGCACGACGGCAAGATCTGGGTCGAGAACGCCCCTGGACGGGGCACCAAGTTTGTGGTTGTTCTGCCGAAAAAGCAGGCAATTGTGCGCAGTCACGTGATCACGCCCGCCGGAACGATGCGCCGATACGAGATCGAAAGGTACCTGGAACTGGTCGTGGAAATGGTCACCGAATTGATGAACGTCAAAAAGGCGTCGATCATGCTGGCGGACAAGGAGACTGGTGAGTTGAGGATCGAAAGCGCGATCGGAATGGACGAGGAAATCGTCGAAAACGCCCGCGTGAGACTGGGAGAAGGTATCGCCGGTAAGGTCGCCATGGAAAGACGTTCCTACCTGGTCGAAGATATCGATGAGGATACAAGAGTAAATGCCAAAAACAACGACTTTCTGTATGACTCAAGGTCGTTTCTGTCGGTGCCGATAACCATAGATGATGAAGTGGCCGGAGTCATCAACGTAGCCGATCCGGATTCAAAGGTTTCGTTTGATTCCATGGACAAGCAGTTGCTCGAAGTTTTTTCGGTTCGCGTCGGTCTGGCCCTGCAGAAACTCCAGGTGTTCACCGGTTCTTCGCAGAGTTTCGAAGAGGTCAGGACCGCGCTGAAGTCCATGCTGGACGCGAATCGGTACGTCAATGACCAGGGATCGAGGGCAATGCGAAAAGTGCTCGTAGACGTCGCGCTACAGCTGGGATTCACGACGGAAGAAACGGCTACGCTGCTCTATGTATTTAACGTTTACGACCTGGGTCTCGCGAGCACAGGTTACAACATTGTGAAACAGCCCCGGCAGTTGACGGCCGATGACAGGAAAGCGGTTGAAAAACACACAATCATCGGCACCGAAATGCTGGAATCACTGGAGACCGCACCGAGCGTTCGGGATGCGGTGCTGTATCACCACGAAAATTTTGATGGCACGGGTTATCCCGGAAAGCTGGCCGGCGAGGAGATCCCTGTGTTTGCACGGATAATCCGCGTGGCGGATTCGTTCCGCGCGTTGATATCACACCGGCCATACCAGAAGAAATACACAGTCGGGGAGGCGGTTGAAGTACTGAAACACCGGGGCGGGTCGTTCTTCGATCCCAAAATCGTCGGTGTATTCATAGAAGTGCTTCTCAAACACGAGGGCGAATTTTCGCTCGAGTATACAAAGAAGCCTCATGCCGAGGCCGTCGCTAGTGTTAGTTCCCTTGATGACACGCCTATCCAAGGAGGAGATTGAAATGGCTATGGGTAAGATACTCGTCGTTGACGATGAGGTCTACATCCTGCACATCCTTGACTTCAGTCTGGGAGCCGAGGGTTTCGAGGTGATTACCGCCAACAACGGTGAGCTCGCCATCGAAAAAGCAAAACAGGAAAAGCCGGACCTTATCGTACTGGACATCATGATGCCGGTCGTAGACGGTTACGAGACCTGCAGACGTCTCAAGCGGGAATCAGAGACCAAAAACATTCCCGTGGTGTTGCTGACCGCCAAGGGGCGCGACGTCGACAAACGGCTCGGTTATGAAGTCGGAGCCGTCGACTATATTGTCAAGCCGTTCAGCCCCAACCGGCTGATAGAAAGAATCCAGGAAATTCTCGGCTGCAGGAAATAGGTTATGCACCAGGCAACTGTGAATCCGGTTTATAACTGCGCCAGCGCGGTTATTCCGCCGGCTGCGGCGGAAAATAGCCGATCGTCCCGGTCTCACCGGTGGCGTTGGCTTGCTCCTGCAGCCCTTGCCGTATATACTCCGTCTCATGTGCGAAGGACGGACCATAAACGGCGGGGCGCCCCGGTACGCGGGGGTTGCCCTCCCTATACCCCTGGACAAAATCTTCACCTACGAAATTCCGGCAGAGATGGCACAGGGTGCTTTCATCGGCCGCCGCGTGGCCGTTCCATTTGGCGGCCGTGCCATGAGCGGCATTATTGTATCTCTTTCTGATACCGCTGACCTCCCCGCTTCGCGAATCAAACCGATCGATCGATTGTTCGAAACATACCTTCCTGCCAAACTGCTCGAGTTGTCCGACTGGATCGCGTCTTACTACGGTTGTTCCAGGGGAGAATCTACGCAGTCGGTGATGCCGCCCAGCTTTAGAAAGTCGCGCGTACGAGCGAGGCTTCAGGGCCTTGTATGTCTCACCGATCCCGCACTGGTTTCGAACCGGGACGCGTATGACGCGGTTGCCGGGTCGTTCGGCCGGGCAGCAAAACAACTGGGTCTGTTGCGTATGCTGGTCGAATCCGGCGGAGAAGCGCCTGTTGAGACGGTCCTCGACAGCTGGAGCGTCTCGCGACCCGTACTGGATGGATTGATCAAACGCGAGTTGGTCGTCGTTCGACCTCTGTCCGAAGTGACGCCGCTGGAAAAAATGGAAGGCGTGGTGGATGAATTGACGCCGGCTCAGAAGTCGGCGCTTGAAAAAGTAGAGAAAGCGCTGGCGGAAGGCGGATTCCGGCCGACGCTGCTTTACGGCGTGACGGGCAGCGGTAAGACCGAAGTGTACCTGCGGGCCGCGCGGTACGTCCTCGAAAAAGGCGGCGGGTGTATTGTCCTGGTCCCGGAAATTGGACTGTTGCCGCAGGCGGCGACTCGCTATCGCCGGATGTTTGGTGACCAGGTTGCGATCATTCACAGCCGGCTTACCGGGCCGGAACGTTTTGCCATCTGGGACAAAGTGGAGAAGGGAGAATATCGAATCGTCGTCGGGCCGCGGTCGGCGATTTTCAGCCCGGTCGTGGATCTGCGGTTGATTGTTGTCGATGAGGAACAGGACGATTCGTACAAGCAGGACGAGAAACCGCGCTATCACGCGCGCAATGTGGCATTGATCCGTGGACGGTTGTCGGACGCTACCGTAGTAATGGGATCGGCGACGCCGTCGGCGGAATCCGTGAGGCACGCTGCCGACGGTAAGTACGATCTGTCACTGATGCCGGTCCGTGTGAGCAATGCGCCGATGCCCGTGATCGATATCGTGGATATGCGGACGGACTCCGGCCGAAGAACTTTTTTTTCGAAAGAGTTGATCGAAGCGCTCGACAACAATATTGAAGCGGGAAATCAAAGCATCATCTTTCTTAACAAGCGGGGCCACGCCCGTTTCGTTCAGTGTAACGCATGCGGATGGGTGGCTACGTGCCGGGACTGTGATATATCCCTGACATACCACCGGGTCGACAACCGCATGAAGTGTCACTTCTGCGGCTATTCGCGGCCGGTGGCGAAACGGTGTGACAGTTGTAAAAGCCCCCGGTTGTACTTTTCGGGTCCGGGTACGCAACGGGTCGAACTGGACCTTCAATCTCTGTTTCCCGGTACCGGGATTTTGCGAATGGACGCCGACACCACATCCGGCAAAGACGGTCACAGGAAGATACTGGAAAAGTTCAGCACGGGTTCATATCCGATTCTTCTGGGCACCCAGATGGTTGTGAAGGGCCATCATTTTCCCGGCGTGAGTCTGGTGGGCGTGTTGTCCGCGGAGGAGGGCCTCAATTTCCCGGATTTTCGTTCAGCCGAACGCACTTTTCAGCAGCTCACCCAGGTGGCGGGGCGTTCTGGGCGCGGGCGCGAACCGGGCAGGGTCCTGGTGCAGACTTATATGCCCGACCACTATGTGTTCCGTTATCTGGTCGCCCACGACTACGACGGTTTTATCAAAGAGGAACTGGAGTACCGCAAGCAACTGCGCTACCCGCCCTTTGCGCGGCTTGTGCTGGCGTCGTGTGTATCGCGCGACCGGGACCGGCTGAATGTTTTCATGGAGGAATGGGCCGCCGCCATGCGCAGGGAACTCCCGGATAACCGCCGCATTGATGTGCTGGGCCCGGCGCCGCCGGTGGTCGCGCGGGTGAAAAACCGGTTTCGTGAACAGATTCTGATCAAGGGCGATCTCAACCAGGCCAGCAAAGACCTGGTGCTGGACCTGTATCGCAAGATCATCGAACGCCGCAAGTTCGGCCGCGTCATCGAACTCCGCTGGGACGTCGACCCCGAATCCTTCCTCTAAAATAAATGATCCCACTTGCGGTGAACCAGATCCGGCTTCCGTGGTTTTGGGCGGCCGGTGTCAGGGGCCGCACCGGCACGGCTCCCTGCGGCCTGCTCAGACGTAGCGCTTCCTGCATGGACGGTCGCCTCCGTGAGACGCCGCGCCCTATGGCTTCA
>CAYUDF010000045.1:0-10457 GCA_964443465.1 uncultured bacterium | reverse complement strand
GTGAGGTATTCGGGAGTCACTGCCGTCTGGTCTTCCAACTGGGCAACCAGAGAATTCTTCTCCTCTTCATCTACCGAGGTGCCATCCAGGGATACGTGGACGTTCGCAATACTTCTTGCTTCGCGGACCTCGTTCAGCGGTAAATCCATGTGTTCAGCGATTTCTTCAGGAGAAGGTTCACGACCAATCAGTTGCTCCAGTTCTCTTTTTGCCTTACCGGTCTGATATATCACGTTGGCCCGATTCAGCGGGACCCGTACGATCCTGGAGTGATGGGACAGAGATTGAAGCATGGCCTGCTTTACCCACCAGACGGCGTAGGAGATGAACTTGTATCCCCTGTCCACGTCAAAGCGGTGGGCGGCTGTGATCAGGCCGACATTGCCGTCGTTGATCAGGTCTTCCAGCGGCAATCCGTGGTTCATGTACTTCTTGGCGACGGAAACAACAAAACGCAGATTCGCCTGTACCAGTTGATCAATCGCATCCTGGTCGCCGTTTTTGGCCCGGAGTGCAACTTCTCGCTCCTCGTTACGGGTCATCAACGGAACCTTGTTGATCTCGTGCAGGTACCGATCGATACTGCTTTTCGATTTCGGTTTATCTGTGGAATACAATTTGTCGTTATCCATGATCAGTTTCTCCGTCCCTTGTGGGGTTCCCCGCACTTTGGGGTGTCCATCGGAGTGTGGGTGCTGAGTGCGACAATTAATACCAACCCCGACGAACACCCCTCATCTCGTCTGTAACCTGTATGTCCTAGACAATAGATGAACATCTAATCATTGTCAAGGGTATTTATCAATAAATCTTGACAATATATGGACAAATGATTAATCTTTTACTGGAGTTTAAAACATACTGTTGAAATGAAAGAAGTTACGATGAATGATGAACCCCGACATCCGATTGGCATTGTCACCGCCAGAACCGGTATCACACAAGACCTGCTGAGGGCGTGGGAGAAACGTTACGACGCTGTTGTGCCCGGGCGCGGTCCTACCGGCCGACGACTGTACACAGATGACGACATCGAGAAACTGCGCCTGTTAAGGAGCCTGGTTTCGGCTGGCCGGCGGATCAGTGATGTGGCGGGCCTGTCAATACAGGACCTGATGGAACTTGCCCGGGAAGACGCGTCCGAAAACCTGGAGGTACCATCAACGGTGACCCCCGTTCCTAAAAGCGACTACCTCGAAGAGGCGCTGGACGCGCTGGAGCAGTTTGACAAAAACCGGCTGCAGAAAGTTTTTTCGGAAGCTGCGATCTCATACAGCAGCCCTGAGCTCCGGCGCCGTGTGGTGGTTCCGCTGCTCCAGGCAATCGGCGAACGCTGGCAGGATGGAACGATGCGAATCGCGCACGAACACCTCGCTTCCGCATTGGTACGCTCTTTCATGGCCGGATTAATGAACAAATCGAACACAGTGCCGTCGGCGCCGCGACTCATTATAACAACACCGTCGGGTCAGCGGCACGAGCTCGGCGCGATGCTCGTGGCCAGCCTGGCCGAGGAGTACGGCTGGGACGTGATTTACCTCGGCCCGGACCTTCCCGCCGAGGAGATCGCGGCGGCCGTGCGACAAATCAAACCCAAAGCAATCGCGATGAGCATCGTGTACCGAAATGGCGACCTGCAGGTACAGGACGAGTTCAGGAAACTATCGGAATATCTGAAAAACGAGGTTCCAATATTCGTCGGCGGGCGCGCCGTGGAACATCTCAAACCGTTCTTCGATGAGCTGGGAATAAATATTGTGGCCGAACTTTCCGACCTTCCGGACCAGCTCCAGGCAATCAGCAACTGAGCTTCCACATCAACCCGCGCCGGCAGTTAAGAAGCCGCCAGCGTAACGCTTCACAAATCAAGGACCATCAAGTGACAGATTCCGTTACAAGAGGAACCGTTCTGGTCACAGGAGCGACCGGATATATTGGGGGCCGCCTGGTGCCCCGCCTGCGGGACGCCGGGTACCGTGTGCGCTGTTTTGTGCGCGATCCGCGCAAGCTGGCGGGCCGCGACTGGATCGACCGCGACGGAATCGAAGTGTGGGCCGGCGACGCGGCCGATGCCCAATCGATGCGGAGCGCTCTGGCGGATTGTGACGCGGCCTACTACCTGATTCACTCCATGATTGTCGCCGGTAAATCCTACCGCGCGCGTGACGTCGAGCTGGCGCGAAACTTCGCCGTCGCGGCGAGCGAAGCGGGGGTGGGCCGGATCGTATACCTGGGTGGATTAGGCGAGACGGGCGACGGCCTGAGCAAACACCTGGTGTCGCGACGCGAAGTGGAAATCGTCCTGGCGTCCACCGGTATTCCGGTAACGGTCCTTCGTGCCGCCATGATTATCGGTTCGGGATCGGGGTCGTTCGAAACCCTGCGATACCTGGTTGAACGACTGCCGATAATGATCACCCCTCGTTGGGTGGGTACCGAGTGCCAACCTATCGCTGTGCGCAACGCGTTGCTGTATCTGGTCGACTGTCTGGACAACCCCGACACCGCCGGCCGGACCCTGGACATTGGTGGACCAGAGATTCTTCCCTACCGCGAGATCCTGCAGATCATGGCCGAAGCGCTGGGGCTTCCCCGTCGCAAAATTATCCCGGTGCCGGTGCTCACGCCAAAATTGAGTTCTTTATGGATCCACCTGGTCACACCGATCCACCAGAATCTGGCGCGACCGCTGGCCGAGGGATTGCGCAATCGCGTCGTTTGTCGCAATGACGACGCCACGCGGCTGATGCCCCAGGACCTGCTTGATGTGCGCGAAGCGATCGACCTCGCGCTGGGAAACACGGTCCGTGATTTATCCGAAACAACCTGGATGGACGCCGGCGTGATCCCCGGTGATCCGGAATGGGCCGGCGGTACATTATATACCGATGAGCGGTCTGTCGAAGTGGACGCCGATCCGTCCCGTGCGTTCGCCGCCGTCTGCAAGGTCGGCGGCAAACAGGGCTGGTATTCTGCCAACTGGTTGTGGCGTATCCGCGGGGTTATGGACCGTTTACTCGGAGGGCCGGGTCTTTCGAGGGGCCGTCGTCATGCCGACCGCCTGGAGTACGGTGACGTTCTGGATTTCTGGCGCGTGACCGGCCTGGAGCCCGACTGCCGGCTGGAGCTGCGGGCGGAGATGATATTACCCGGCGACGCACTGCTGAAATTCGAGGTTACACCGGACGGGCCGATCGCCCTCCTCCGTCAGACAGCCCTGTTCAAACCCCGGGGCCTGGCCGGCCTGCTGTACTGGTTCGCCGTCAAACCCTTCCACGGTTTTGTATTCAACAGGATGCTCCTGGGCATCAAAAAAGAAGCCGAATCTGCCTCCTCCAGCTGATTCTTTTCCCGAAATCCACCCTTGTATCCGCTTTGTCCAGATATATCTGGACAACCATCTTATTATATAACAGTGAGTTAAAAACTATTTGAAATATTGTCTATTAATTGTCCTTGACATTACCGAGACACGCCGCTATCTTCTGGACACGCTGGACAATAAAAACAGAAACAGCGCTGAGGGAATCGTTTCTAATCTCATCAACCCAGTTCTCGAAGGAGAAAATCATGCGTCACTTTAAGCTTTTTACAGGTCTCGCGGTTGCAGCCGTTCTGGCGATTTCGGTCGTCGGCCTCATGGACGTCAGCGCCAACTGTGGCAGCTGCGGCGCGAGCCATGACCACGCAAAACACAGCCACGCGATCTACGAAACGGCCAAGGAAGGCGGCTTCAACACACTCGCAGCAGCCATCGACGCGGCCGGTCTCGAAGAAGCGTTGAGCGGCAAGGGTCCGTTCACGGTTTTCGCTCCGACGGACGAAGCGTTCGCCAAATTGCCCAAAGGTACCGTGGATGCTCTGCTCAAGGATCCGGAAGCATTGAAGAACATTCTTCTTTACCACGTCGTTTCCGGCGAAGTTATGGCTTCCGATGTTGTCAAAATTAAATCCGCCAAGATGCTCAACGGCCAGTCTGTTTCGATCAGCACAACAAAAGACGGCGTGCGCGTAAACGACGCCAACGTGATCAAGACCGACATCGTGGCCGAAAACGGCGTCATTCACGTGATCGACACGGTGCTGATTCCGACCAAAGAAAGCTAACTCTGATTGATGGCTCAGTGAGGCGACACATTTCGTGTCCTTCATCGCCCGGCCATCGTTGCGAAAACAGCATGGAAAGAAAAAACGTAACGTTGAATGTGAAGAACAAGAATTCAAGGAGAAAGAAAATGAAAAGGTTCAAGAAATTAAATGTGATGACAGTGATGTTGTCCGCCTTGCTGATCTTCGGTCTCGCCTGCAGCGACGACGACGACAATCTGCTGATGCCCACGCCCGACATGGGTTCAGGCTCCGAACTCCGCGTGATCCACGCTTCCCCCGATGCTCCTCCGGTTGATATTTATGCCGAAGGCGTTGCCGGCGCGTTGATCACAAACCTGGCGTATGGCGCAACGAGCGCTTACCTCGACCTCGATGCCGGGACGTACAACATTCAGATCCGCGCCAACGGTGCCGATCCTGCGTCGACACCTGCCTTCGAGACAGGCGACATCGTGGTTCCGGATGGCGCCAAAATCACCGCGCTCGCGGCCGGAAAGCTGACCAGCCTGGCTGACGAAGACAAGTTCCGCGTCATCTTGCTTCCGGAGAATTTCACCGCTCCCGGCGCCGGCAATGCCGCCGTCAGGATCATACACGCCGGTGCAGACGCACCCACCGTGGCGCTGGACGTCAATAACGACGGCGGCACCCCGGAAGTTCCGAGCTTGACTCGTTTCGGTGACACCGGCGTAGCCGGCGTCGCACTGCCGTCCGGCACCGAAATCCAGATCGCGGTCTGGACCGTTAATCCTCTGGAAAAAGTGACCGTTTTTACGACACCGCAGCTGCCCGAAGGCGCCGAGCTCTTCGTCGTCGCGACCGGCTTGCTGAGCGAACTGCCTCGCGACGAAAAAGGCTTCAGCCTGCTGGCCGTGGCCCCGACCGGTTCGCTTCCTCTGGTTAAGCAAAATCCCGTAGTGTTCGCCCTGCACGCCTCACCTAACGTGGGACCGGTGGACATCTACGCTGGCAGCACTGTACTGGCGGGCAACCTGGCATTTGGAAAGCTGTCGGGCGCAATTCAGGTGCCGCCCGCCAGTTATACTCTGGATTTCACCGGTACCGGTGACGCGACGATCGTGGCTTCCGCGACAACACCGACGCTGGCCGCCGGTGAGCGTTACCTGGCCATTGCTTCGGGTTTTCTGAACGGCAACCCGAGTTTCCGCCTGCTTGCAGCCGGTGACGGATTTGCCGATCCGTCCGCAGAAGCGCGCGTTCGCGTGATTCACGCTTCTCCCGACACCGATCCGGTTGACGTGGGTACTGTGACCGGCGGCGTTCTGAGTGCCGTTCCCGACTTCACGAACCTCGCTTTTGAGGCGTCGTCCCCGGCCGCCGGTACCGTGCTGCCCGTGGGTACGCTGCCGATCGGTGTGGCGCTTACCGGCTCGACCGACCCGGCGCTGGAGTTTAGCGTGCCGACGTCCACCGGCCTGAGGGCTTTTGCCGTCGCCGCCGGAGCGCTGAACCCTGCGAATGGTGAAACGCTACGCCTGGTTGTTGTATTCGCCGACACCTTCCCGTGGACAGCCGCGGAGCTCGATCCGGTCGTTCCCGAATAGCGGACACCTGGCAAGTAGGTTAAACGTAAAGGGTCGGCCCGGCGGAAAACCAGGCCGGCCCTTTTTAACAGGAAACAAGAATTTATAGAAAACAGGAATTAACAGAAAACGGAAATATGAAAAGCAACACATCAGCATCCATCGTCTGGTTCAGACAGGACCTCCGCCTGGAAGACAACGCGGCGCTCGCCGCGGCCGTTGCCCGCGGCGGACCGGTGATCCCGGTGTACATCTGGTCCCCCGACGAAGAAGGCGACTGGGCCCCGGGCGAATCGTCTCGCTGGTGGTTGAGTCGATCGCTGGCCGGACTGCAGCACGACATGGGGCAAGCCGGTTCCCGGCTGGTCGTGCGCAGGGGCCGGTCGGCGGCTGTACTGCGTTCGCTTCTTGCGGAGACAGGGGCAACGGCTGTTTTTATGAACCGCCGATACGAGCCCGCCGCAAACCGGCGAGACCAGGAGCTGATGGCCTCGCTCGCATCCAACGGCACCGACGTGTTTGTGTTTGACGAAAGCCTGCTGTTCGATCCGGCCCGGGTGTTGAACCAGTCGGGAAAACCATATCGTGTGTTTACGCCCTACTGGAATCGCCTGCTCTCAATAGAGGATCCGGGAAAACGGGTACCAAAGCCGGTTTTGATACCGGCGCCGGCCGACTGGCCGAAGTCAACCGACGTCGACAGATTGCAGTTATTGAAGAACAACAGTTCCACCGAACGCCTGGAACGATACTGGGTCCCGGGAGAGAACGGCGCAATGGAACAATTTAAAAAATTCCTGGGGCATGGGATTCATGACTATAAAACACGGCACAACATTCCCGGCGAAACCGGGACATCGCGGTTGTCGCCTCACCTGCACTTCGGCGAAATATCGCCGCGGCGCATGTGGTACGACATTCGAAAAACGCACGGCGAAGAACCGCACAAAAGTGCGTATCTCCGCCAGCTGGCCTGGCGGGAGTTCAGCTACTACCTGCTGTACCACTTCCCGTTCTGTGAAAATGCGCCGCTGAACGAAACATTCAAAGTCTTTCCGTGGCGAGAAGACCCCGATACGTTGCAGGCCTGGAAGGAAGGGCAAACCGGTTACCCGCTGGTGGATGCCGGCATGCGTGAACTGGCCGTGACCGGCTGGATGCATAACCGTGTCCGCATGGTCACCGCGTCGTTTCTGGTCAAACACCTGATGATCAACTGGCGCACCGGCGCCCGCTGGTTCTGGGAAAAACTGGTCGACGCCGACCTGGCCAACAACACGATGGGCTGGCAGTGGACGGCCGGTTGCGGCGCCGACGCCGCGCCGTATTTCCGCGTGTTTAACCCCGTGTTGCAGGGCACACGGTTCGATCCCAGCGGCGAATATGTCAGGCAATGGATACCCGAACTGGCCGGCCTGCCCGACCGTTATGTCCATCAACCGTGGAAAGCACCCGCTTCCATTCTCGACCAGGCCGGCCTGAAAATCGGCCTTGGTTATCCCGCGCCGATCGTCGACCACGATTTTGCGCGTACCCGCGCTCTCGAAGCCTATGCAGGACTCGGGGAAAAGCGGATATTTACCGGCACTTCACCAGGAGGCAAGTAAACCATGAGAGAATTCACACTGATCAGAATGCAGATCGTTGATCGGCCGCTGGAGGAAGTGTTCGAGTTCTTCTCGGACGCACGAAACCTGGCGACGATTACACCCCCGTGGATCCGTTTTGACATCGTCACACCGGAACCCATCGAAATGTTCGCCGGAGCCACAATCGACTATTCGATCAAGTTGCACGGCATACCGATGAAATGGCGCAGCGAAATCACGGCGTGGGAACCGCCGGTCCGGTTTGTGGACGAACAGCGCAAGGGTCCGTACCGGTCGTGGATACACGAACACCGGTTCGAAGCCATCGACAGCAACACCACCCGGATCTATGACGAGGTGCGATACAGCGTCGCCGGCGGCGAATTGATCAACAAGCTTTTTATCGAACCGGACCTCGAAAAAATATTCGGTTACCGCGGCCGCAAGCTGGCGGAGATCTTTGATCGCAAACAGGCAGTGAACGAGTAATGGAACACAAGATCCCGATCGGAATCAGCGCGTGTCTCCTGGGTGACGAAGTGCGTTTTGACGGCGGCCACAAACGAAACCGTTTCGTGGATGACATTCTGGGGAAGTATTTTCGCTGGGTGCGCGTGTGCCCGGAGGTAGGCGCCGGACTTGGTGTGCCACGGGAAACCTATCGGTTGTCGCGAACGAACAACGGTGAAAGGATGGTTGGAAACCGGTCCGACACCGACGTGACGGACGCAGTAGACCAGTACGCCCGGCAGCACGTCGAAAGTCTTTCGCCACTTCGCCTGCGCGGATACATTCTGAAGAGCAATTCTCCCACTTGCGGCATGGAGCGTGTGCGTGTCTATGACCACAACCACGTACCGGCGCGGACAGGAACCGGTATATATGCAAAGCGGCTGATGGAACGTTACTCCCACATGCCCGTGGAGGAAGAGGGGCGTCTCAACGATCCCCGTATTCGGGAAAATTTTATTACACGTGTGTTTGCATTCGACCGCTGGATCCGCCTGCTGGAGTCGGGACCAACACCCCGCGATATCGTGGCCTTTCATACGCAGCACAAGATGTTATTGCTCGCACACAGCCAGGAGCACTACCGTCTTCTCGGCCCGATCGTGGCAAAGGCGGGTCTGCTCCCGATGGACGAGCTGCTCAACGAATACGAATTTATGTTCATGCGGGGGCTGAAACACATTGCCTCACCCGGGCGTCACGTCAACGTACTGCAGCACCTGGCCGGTTTTCTCAAAGAAGACCTCGGAAAAGAAGACAAACAGGAGCTCCACGCGTTGATCAACGACTATCGTGCTGGCCGTGTGCCGCTGGTGACTCCGTTGATTCTGCTCTACCACCACCTCAAACACCTCAAAGACGACTGGATTGATTCACAGGTGTATCTGCAACCGTTTCCCCACGAACTGGCGCTTCGCAGCAGTATATAATGACCAAGAATCGCACACACATATGTTAATTTGAATCGGTATATACTAATATTTATGATATAGTTAACGCCGTGATGGGATGAAAAAAACGGCTTACGAGTTCACACCGTTCTTTAATCGATACTGGAGGGAACGATGAATGCACTTCGCTACGCCGTGGTACTCGCCTTGATCCCCGTTGCGATCGTCACAACTTCTCTATCCGCACGGGATAGCGCAACAAACACTCCCAGACAGTTGGCCGGCCAACGAGCGCCGGCGGCGACAAGCGATGTGTCACTCGACGCGAAAGCGTCTCTTTCGGGGACATCGATCGATACGTTTGTGCTCGCCGAATACACGTTCGACGGTGTCGGCGGCGTCTGCGACCCCCAGGGCTGGACCAGCATTGACCTGACGGCGCCGACCGGCACCTTTTTCCACGTGGACGATTTCGCCGGCATGAACGGCGGGACTTTCGGCCGGCTGACACCGCTGGAGGGCAATCAGTCGTTGTGGTGCGGCGCCCGGGCGGATTCCACTTCGGAGACTTTCTGCAGCTATGGGCCTCTTCCCGGCTACGGCAACCACTGGGACCAGAGATTTGTGTCGGTTCCGTTTCCAGCTGGAGGCGACGTAACGCTGACTTACAACATACGCTGGAATACAGAGCCCGCTTACGACCACATATATGTCGCGTACCGGGATACAAGCAGCAATTGGATCCGAGTCGCCGCATACACCAACATCGGGGAAACAGTCGCCACCCGGGTCATTCCGGATTCGAGTTATTCGGATTCTTTGAAAGTCCGATTCCGGTTCTTGTCTGACGGCGCGTTTTCCGACGAGGACGGCTTATGGGATACGGACGGCGCCGTAATTATCGACAGTGTCACCGTCACCGATTCAACCGGTGTGATTGACTACCAGAATTTTGAATCGGAAGTGGCAGGCGCGACGGGCACATCGGACGGCAACTGGCAGGCTGAAATTGTGGCCGGGTACGGTGACTTTGCCAGCCTTTTCCAGGGTGTGAACCTCGTCCAGGAGGATCCCTGCATTTCCAACCTGAGTTGCATGTGGGGATTTTTCAAAGGTTCTACGTATAATTTCAGCTGCGGCGGTTACCCCCAGCAGCCAACCGTTCCTTATGAGAACGATCGGGGCCAGGCGATCGAAAACGAAATCCGTTCACCGTGGATCGACTGGTCACACGACCAGAACGGGGCGCCCGTTCCCGGCACGGCGGCGCTGGCCTACTTCCAGTTTGACGTGTACACCGACCTGCCACTGGAAAACATGATCACCTACGTGTGGCATGTCCGCTCCAAAGTGGATGGTTGCCCGACAATCTGGCGGGGCGACAACTTTTACCACCACGGGCCTGACTACCCCGAGTGGCGTATCAACTGGGACGGCAGAGTGGAAGTCGCGCAGCTGGTCGAACCGGGTGCAACAGACGTTCAGCTGGCCATCAGAACGATTGACGTCTGCCAGTTGTTCTGCGGACAATTGGGGAGCGGGGACTGCCACAGTCACACCCCGCTGATCGACAACGTCAGACTGATCCGTCTCGACCATTCGGGTCCGATTTTTGACGCCCGTGACATCAGTCTCAGGCTTCGTACCATGCAATTGTTCCAGGACAATTTCTCATATCCCGCCGGCTACACCCACCCAGGCACAGGAGAATACACCGCGCCCGGCAGGGTACGTATCGACATCGGATACGACACCAATCAAGGCAATGCAGCAATCGTGCTGGGCGATTCACTGATCGCCAACATCACGGAACC